>VEMY01000032.1 GCA_009711825.1 Bacillota bacterium
TCCACGGTGGTGCCAAACCGCTGGGCCAGCAGGAAGAAAGTGTCCCCGGCCTGGATGGTGTACAAAAATCCGTTGGGGCACTTGGGTGGCGCCGGCTTCCTAACCGGGATGCAGATTTGCGACCCGATTTGCAGGTTCAGGGGATCCACACCCGGGTTCGCAGCCTGGATTGCCTCCACGGTGGTGCCAAACCGCTTTGCCAACAGAAAGAAGGTGTCGCCGGCCTGGACTGTATACAGGAAACCAGGACACTTCTTCTTCGGCATTTTCAGGACCTTGCCGTCGATGTCTTCCGTTACTGACCGAATCTCTGGGTTAAGAGCTGCCAATTCTTTGACGCTCAGTCCCTCCCGCCGGGCAACCAGGTAGAGACTTTCTCCCTTGAGACCAATATAGACTCCGTCTTGCTCGTTATACATACAAATCCTCCTCTAAACACTTTAGACGTTTCCCCTATCACACTATGTCAAAAGCCCGGTTGCAGTGACAGGAAAACGTCTAAAAAAACGCCGCACAGACGGCGAGTTATTGTATGAGTTTACTCCAGGCAAGACTTAAAGCCAAACAGTTCAGGGAATGATGGATCTCCCCCTGGGCCAGCAGCTGAGGCAATTGAGCCAGCGGCACCAGTTCCACGGCAATATCCTCTGTGCCATCCAATTGCTGCTCCTGAGTTAACTGACAACCGGTGGCGAGAAATAGATGACACCAATTGTCCTGGATTGCCGGATTCACACTTACTTTACTCAGCAATTCCACTGTTTCCGGCACATAGCCAGTCTCCTCAACCAGCTCCCGGACAACTGTTTTTTGCGGGCTTTCTCCTGGGTCAACAATGCCGCCGGGTATCTCCAGGTTAAAAGCCGCCAGACCATGACGAAATTGACGCACCAGCACCAGCTGCTGGTCCTTTGTTACCGGCACCACATTCACCCAATCGGGAAACTCCAGTATATAAAAACTGTGCTGGCCAAAACCAGGCGCAGTCCGAAGGTCTTCCCGCACCCCGATAAAGGAGGTTTTCAAAATGTGCTTGCTCTCTATCGTCTGCCAACTCATGATTTGTCGCTTCAAATCCTCAACTCCCCGTCGTTAATATCCTAATCAGCATTAAGTTTATCAGGAATTATCAGCACCGACAAATGCATAAAAAGTCCGGATAAAGGTATTTGCTATTCTTGGTCGAATTGAAATAGGGTTGGTTTCTAATGATAGGGGGAACAAAGATGCGTTTTAAAATAATTGCCAATCCCGCCGCAGGTCGGGGAAAGGTCGCCAAATTGGCGCCGAAGATTCGCCGCCTGTTCGTGGCTCAAGACCTTGATTTTGAACTCGTCGAGACTTCTGGGCCAGGCCATGCCACAGAACTAGCCCGCCAGGCAGGGCATGATTTTGAAACAGTGATTGGAGTCGGTGGCGATGGCACAATGAATGAAGTTTTGAACGGAGTCATGGAGACGGGAGCAGCAATGGGCTTTATTCCCTGCGGCACCGGCAATGACTTCGCCCGCTCTTTAAACATACCGTTTAATCTAGAAAAAGCAGTTTCAGTGTTCAAAACCGGACGCATGATTAGTATGGATGTGGGCAAAGACAGTGATGGATATTTCAGCATCATACTCGGACTCGGGTTTCCCAGCGATGTGATGCAGCATGTGAATACAAGAAAAAATATCTTCCGGGGGCCGCTGGCCATCACGGCCTCGATTCTGCAGGTGGTTAACAAACTGCAACCTTACCCAATGCATATCACTTTGGATGATGATGAACTATCAGCTACAGTCATGGGTCTGTTTGTCCTCAACACGCGTTTTACCGGCGGCGGCCTACAAATAGCCCCGGAAGCCCGGTACGATGATGGTCTTCTAGACGTGGTGATTATGCACGAAATGAATAAACTGGGCTTTCTCACCACCTTGCCCAAGGCATATAAAGGCAAACACACCACTCACCCCAAGGTACAATTCCTGCGCACCCGCAAACTGAAGGTGACCACCCTTGAGCCGCTGCCCAAACTCTTTGACGGCAATGTATATGGCACAAGCCCCATTGACGCTGAACTACTGCCAGGAGCGCTTAGGGTCTGGGTCCCGGGAGCCGATAACTCATGATTTATGTGGCAGGCCTGGCTTATCTGCTTGGCAGTATCTCCTTTTCCTGGCTGGCCGTGCGCCTGGCAGGCCGGGGTGATTTGCGCCGTCAGGGTTCAGGCAATCTGGGAGCGAAAAACACCCTGCGCAGTCTCGGCCTGCCGGCAGCCCTTGCAGTCTTCATTGGCGATTTTGCCAAAGGCTGGCTCGCTCTTTTCATGGCCGACAAACTAGGTGGCAGCGAGCTTCTGCTTGTGGCTGCATTTGCGGTTATACTGGGACATAACTTCCCATTCTGGCTACGATTCCAAGGCGGAAAAGGCCTGGCCGCGGCCGCCGGCGCCACCCTTTACTTAAACCCGGTTTTAACCCTCACCCTGCTCTTCTCAGGGGCACTGGGCCTGGCTATCACCAGGCGCACCAATCCGGCGGCATTTTTTATCATCGCCAGCTTTCCGCTGCTGACGCCGCTGTTGACAGACCTGCCCCAAAGCTGGCTGTGGTCGCCACTGATTGCTGTCGTTGTTCTCTACCGCCACTTGCGGGATCTTCCCGACCTGCTTGCAAGCTTAGGGTTTAAAAAATCCAGGTACTAGACCTGGATTTTTTCTATTTCAGTCAATGCCGCCAGCCGCAACCAACGCATATAAGCATTTACTTCACCAAGCAAACTGGTGAGCAAACGTGATTTTGTCACTGCCTCGGTAACCCGCGATGACTCGCCCCGTTCGAAATAAAATACACCATCCAAGAGTTGAAAATCGATAACCCGGTGCCGTGCCAATTGTTTGACCGCCTCTAGCACCAGTTCCTCAGGCAGCCCCATTGCCGCGGCCAGGTCTATCAGTGCCGCCTTACCTCCATGCTTGTTGATGCTGTATTTTATCGCCGCCAACAGGCTGGCAAATATTCCTGAAAGGGTCACCGGCTCGTGCTCTCGGGAAAATGCCAGGACAACCCGTTCCGCCCTGGCCGCCAGCTGGCGAAACAATTGCTCCGAAGCGGGCGGCGTCAACATTAAGAGCGTATCAGCAGCTTGGACTTGATTACGAGCATATTCCTGATTCTCTAGCCAGTCTAAGCCCTCGCGGAACAGAGCCGCTCCGGGGTAGTGGTCCAATGCCTGCTGACCCTGCCCCCGCATATCAATAATATTTACTTCAACTTCAGGCGCCGGGGCTTCCGCTTCCGGCCACCATTCCAGCACCGTCGCCCGCACCGTGGGTTTTTCCCGGAAATAATCCTCGGAGAGAGTTACCGCCATTCGGATCCAGCTCCCAGCTGTCGGCACATCTTCCAGGCGCCAAAGTCCGGCGGTAAAACTTTGCCGTCCCTCTCCCACTGTAAGAATGTGGCCGCCGTTCACCTTGCGAATGCTCCACACCCGTACCCGCTTGCACAGACAAAGGGGACGGGGGTTGGCTTCACCAAAGGGCGCCACCTTTCTAAACGCGACCAATAAATCCAGATTTATATCGGCGGCCCGGAGTTCAAGTTCAGCCTCCAGAGGTGGTGGCGAGTAGCGTTCCAACTCAGCTTGCAATCGTTCCGTCAGGGCCGTTTTAAATGCGCTGAGCTTATCCCTTTGCAGCGAAAATCCGGCGGCGCTTGGGTGACCGCCAAATTTATCCAGATGTTGAGAGCAATCTTTTATTGCCTGGTAAATATCGATGCCGGGAACCGAGCGGGCGGAGCCGACAACCAGGCCTGTGCCGGTGCTTGTCATCAGCGCCACCGGGATCTGATATGTATTGCAAATCTGGCCGGCGCTGATGCCGATTACTCCCTGATGCCAGTCGGCGCCGTAGGCAATCAGCGGCTTACCCGCTTCCGCCGTCAGCTCCTGGGTGATTGACTTGCCCAGGTCTTTACGCTGTTGATTGAGCTGGTTCAGTTCTTGCGCCAGCGGCAGCGCCTGTTCATTATCCGGCGCCAGCAACAATTCTACACCGATGCCGCCGTCATCCAGACGTCCGGCTGCGTTCAGTCGGGGAATTACTTGAAACGCCATGACCTCTTCATCAACCCTGCCCGGGCTGAGACCAGCCACATTAAACAGAGCTTGTACACCGGGGCGGTTGGCATTCAGTAGCGAGGGCAGCCCTATTTTCAGGAGCTGACGATTGTGGCCAACCAGCGGGACAACATCGGCAATGATTCCCAGGGCCACTAAATCCAAGAGATCCTCCGCTGACTTTCCCAACTTTGTCAGCAAGCAACGCATCAAGATAAACGCGATTCCCACCCCAGGCAATTCCCGTGACGGGTGCTCCCCAGACAACAGTTTAAAGTTGAGAACAGTTACGCCTGCAAACAGCTCGTCCCAATCCTCCGGCGGCGTATGATGGTCAGTAACAATCACATCCATGCCCAGATCCCTGGCCAGGGCCACCTCAGCGGCATTGCTGATTCCACAGTCGCAGGTAATGATCAAATTAGTGCCCGCCGCCGCCAATGCCCGCACCCGGTCAGCGTGCATACCGTACCCCTCGCTGAACCGGTTGGGAATATGGTAATTTACCTGGCCACCGGCAGTGCGCAAGGCGCTAACCAGAACTGAAGTGGCGGTAATCCCATCCACGTCATAATCGCCATAGATTGTTATCTGTTCCTTTTGCTCCAAGGCGGTTAATATTCTCGTAATTGCACTCCCCACCGGCGGATAGTCCGCAAGGTCGGGCTCCGGCGTTGCCAACGGGTTGAGAATTTGCAAAATTTGCTCCTTCCGGGTAATGCCCCGGGCTGCAAGTATTAAGGCCAGCTCACGGTGACCAGTGAGCAAAACTAAGTCCGGATCAGGCTGGCGCTGCCGGGGCGGCAGTACATTCAGCTTATTCATGGTATATTCACCCCTTGCCAGGCGATCTCGGATATTTCATCCCAATCGATTTCTTCAAATTGTTCTTCCTCCGCCTCGGTTGTTTCCAGGCTTTCGCCATGGCAAAGCGGTCGGTACTCACACCACCGGCATTTTTGCTCTGCAGCCACAAAGCTTTGGGTCTTGCGGATTTGGCCGATTGTGTCCTGTAGCCATTGGCGGTCGGCAACAAACTTGCTCTGATTGTATTTAACCTCCAGCGTCTGCTCAGGAAATATCGGGTTCCAGTAGACCATCGAGGCCGCCTCCGGTACGAGATTAAAATATCGGGGCAGAGAACAAAGCAAAAACAAATAGAGCCGTGTCTGGGGGCTGTCTGCGATTGCCGGACGCAAGGGCTTGCTGTCGGTCTTCCAGTCATAGATGGTCACAGTCTGTTCATCTACAACCAGCAAATCATACTTTGCCAGCAACTTAAGGCCGTCGTCATTCATTCGAAGCTCATACTCGGGCAAAAATTTGCGGTCCTCTGTCCGGGGCAAAAATTGAGTGAGGGCCTCGACAAGCGGCCGGAATCTCTCCCTGTCCCCGGGAGGAACATATGTCGAACCCGTGGCATAGTAAGACTGGGCCAGTAGGTGGAATTTGCGCCCCCGTTCCAAGGGATCAGACTCCGCCACCTGTGGCCAATAGAGTCCGTCCACATAGCGACGGCGAAACTTCAGCGGGCAATTAAACCAGGCATTGAGGGCAGCCTGACTGAAGTACATATTCTCAAGATTCGCGCCCACGGGCTTCCACCTCCATAAACTTTTGTAAGTGCACTATCGGTAACGCCGGCTTTTGTTTTCTGCCATAGTCATTTTTACGGTGCCAGGTTAAAAGCAGATTCATCCGCGCCCGGGTGATTGCCACGTACAACAGACGTAAACGTTCCGCCAACAGCTCCTCTTTGGCAATAAGCACCGCTTTTCGGGGATCAGCGCCGGCAAATTGCGCCTTGGCCACAGCCACCGGATTCACCAGGTCTTCGGGAAGATAACCGTACTCAGAACGAATTTTATCTGCCATCAAACCAGGATAATTACCAGCAGTCAGTCCCACGACATACACCGTATCCCATTCCAGCCCCTTGGCCCGATGGGCAGTAACGAGATTGACCACGCCCGGCTCCGCCCGGTATCCGGCACGCTCATAGAATAGATTTGCGGCGCCAAGAAAACTGTGGGTGAGCTGTATCAGGGTCTCAGATATTTCGGGCAGCCGCCAATTGGGATACAAAGTCAACCGGAACTTGATATCTAACGCCATTTTCTGGGCAATCGCCAGTTCCTGATCCTGCAATCCGAGATCAACCGCGATCTCCAACAATAACATATCGGGGGGCAGATGACGGGCCTCCAACCAGGAGCGAAACTGACCCAGTCGGGGCTTGAGCAACTCCCAAAGCTGATGCTCCACCAACGATTGGGGCCAACCGTATCCGAACAACAATTGTTCCGGAGGTATTGTTTCCAGATATTCTTTTAAGCCCGGCTCGTCGATCAACTCCGGAAGCAGGCGTTCCAGGGCGGCCGCCAGCAGCTGAGAATTTCCGGGACTGGCCAAGGCAGCGATAATCGCCTGGAGGTCGTCAATCGTCTTGCGCCGCCCCGCTGGATAAGTAGTTATCTCATAACATGGTGTGGCCATTGCTTCTAGGTGCTCTCGGAAACGGGTAACCAAAAAATTAGTGGGCGCAAGGATTGCCACAGTATGCTCCGGCCTGCGCTCAATATATTCCGATGCATGCTTGCAGATCCCGGCAATTTCCTGCTCCTGATCAGCGTACGCCCGCACAGCCAAAGTATAACCTGCGGGGCTAGGGTTGGGATCCGGATCATCAGCGGCAACCGGCTCAATATAATTCGTCTCCAACGCCTGGCGACAGGCATCCACAGGATGTTGTTCATTGCTCCAGCGCACCAACTCGTTGGCAAGACTGATTATGTCGCGGCTGCTGCGACTGGACTGGAGCATTGGCTCCAGGCGGACATCAGGGTGGCGACAGAAATCCCTAAACAAACTAGGGTCAGAATTTGTAAATGTCCCCATAATCGCCTGGTTGGAATCACCGACACGGACAAGATTTCCGTGTTGCTGAGCAAGCTTCAATAAAAGCCGCTGTTGTAAAGGGTTGGAGTCCTGGGCTTCATCCTCAAAAATAAAGGGCCACTTGTCTGCCAAGCGGGCACTCAACTGGTCATCGGATTCCACCAGCGTACACGCTTTCAACAGTAGATCATCAAAATCCAACATACCCGACCGGGTGAGCTGTCGGCAGTATTCGCCATAGAATTCCCAGGCCCAGCCGAGAAAACCGTCGTCATCGTTATCGCCAGGCTTGATTCCCGAAGATTTAAAATGGCTGACCAGCTCACGTGCCAGATTGTGGGTGTACGTCCGCCAGTGCTCCAGAACGTTTTCAAACCTGCCATGGGACTTATCGATCTTCAGGACCGCCTGCCAGCGTTCAGGGTTGTTGTCTATCCACTGGTCGACGATACTTCGCAGCATTTGCTCGCGCTGGGCGCCGTCCACCAAAACAAAATCGTCCCGTAAGCCAGCAGCTGCCGGTCGCTCTCGGATAACCTGCATGGCCAGCGAGTGCAGAGTTCGCACCTCAAATCCTCCATGCCGAGGCAGGTTCCTGGTCTCAAGCCAGTCACCAATCTTGTGGTTAAAATTGGCCACCGCCGAATTCATTACCGTAACCACCAGAATTTTGCCGCCCCGGGGCAAGCCCTCACTTATCAGGCGTGCCGCCAGCCAGGAGAGCACCGTTGTCTTGCCGGCCCCGGGGATTGCCGGCACCGCCAAGAAACCGCCTTTATAACCGGCAACCTTATCCTGACCCGGCCTAAATCGCATCACGAGCTCCTCCTTCCAAGCGTCTGGTAAATCGCCTCCAACAACTGTCCCTCCTGCTCAAATCCCTGGCTGTCCACATTGGCGTAGGTCGCCAGTAAACGCTCCCTGCACCGGCGGAGCAGCGCACGCACAGTGCGGGCGCCGTTTTCTAGTCGATTGCGAACATCATCTTCATCGCTCCACTGACGATCCAGCTGCCAATTTCCGCTCAGGACATGGGGATTGAGAATCTCCCGGCTGTCGTTATGAAACCAACGTTCACTGGTGCAGTCCAACCACACCTGGACCGAAGATGTCAAATGCCCCGAAAGGTAAGCATACGGGGTGGTGAGAATTACAGCCGCGTCGGTGTCGGCTGTGAGCAAACTTTCTGCGGCCACTGTGCCAGCAGAAAGCATGTGCATAAACGCAGCGCCCGGGTTTTCAGCAAGATGGGGAAAGCGACGGGAGGTTGAAGCAAATTTTTGCGCCGAGACAATTAACTGACGCACAACCACAAGATCATCCTCTGTGGGCGGCAGCCGGGACAAGAGTTCGCCAAACACCCTTTGGAGAAACACGTCAATTGGTTGCACTGGCCCGGCTTTATATGCTGCCAGCCACTCCTGCAAGAGGTCATACCCTTCAGAGACCCGGAATCCTGCACGCTCCCGCAACCAGTAGTCCAAAGGCTGCAAACCGTCATCACGGAATTGCCGCGCCAACAGCCAGGCGCGCACCGGGTCTGTTTTCAACAGAATCTCCAGCGATTGCACAAGATCGGGAACTCCCCACTCCAGCTTCCACTGGGGGTGGGCCAGCAGCGAAATTGTCATCATTGCCCGCACAAAGGGCTGGTCAATCAAGCGCCGGTTTTTGGCCAGCACCTGTAACGGAATATTCGCTTCCCCAAGCGTCCTTGCCAATGAATGCTCCATAACTTTATCCGCCAGCGGGGCAATAACAGCTATCTCCCCCGGGGGTGTACCGGCAACCACAAGACGGGTAATCCGCTGACCAACGCTGGTCAACACCTGACTGCGCAGGTCTTCATGGATTACTTCCAAATCCGGTCCTGTCCCGGCAAAATTCCTCAGCGGAGTCTCCGGGCGGATAAGCCGGGCGCCCAGGTGAGCGGACGCGGCCAGCCATTGCTGCCCCTGAGGCCGAATCAGGCGCACCGTCCCCTGTTTGCTAAAACGGTTCCAGGCGCCCCGGGGATCGGCGCCAAAAAATCCGGCGTGGCCGCCGTCGCTTGCAAATGCCAATAGGGCAGATTGTAAACCGGGCAACAAAGCTTCAATAAGATCGTGGGCGGCAGGTGCCTGTTCGCCCACATCATCAGCCAAGAGGTGGCTGAACTGCCTCCTCAGTTCATGCACATAATTTAAGTCCGCAAGCAGCCGTTGATAAGCGGCAACGGCCAAACCATAGTCCATGGCGCCGTTATCCAAGAGCTGATCCCGATGCCGGTTGATAATATTTTGCACGCTCCTGTAAATTGCCGGATCGGTTCCAGGATTGGCCTGTTGCAGCCGTTCCCCGATATGATCAAACTCAATGCTGTTTAAACTAGCCAGCACATGACAGCTGCCCAACTGAATCGCAAGCCGTTCGGGGCTGGTGGTGAGTTCGTCAAACACCGCCGCTTCGGCCTGTAATTGTTCCAGCATAAGATATTGGGATGTCTCAACTGTTAAAAATTCCGGCTCCAGCCAATTGGCCGTAAAGCCGCGGTTTAACCAGTGACGACGCAATTCCCGCTGCACCCAGCCAAAATATGTATAGATGTTCAGTAGACCTGCCTGAGCCAAGTCCAGATTCTCCCGCCAGTATTTAACATCCCGGGCATTCCAAAGCAACACTAAAATCCGGTCGGTCTGTTCCGAGTCAGCCAGATGCTTATAGCGCTCCAAAAGGTACTCGGTCTTGCCCGAGGCGGCGCAGCCGACCAATAATTCCAAGGCCATAGTAACCACTCCCTCCAGATATTATAACATTGGGCAGAGCCACTGGGGCAAAAAAATTGCCGGGGCACTCAGCCCCGACAATTTTAACACGCGCTCAACACTAGCGGTCCCTGGTCACAGCGACCAGTTGGCCCGACTCAATTTTGCCCTTGCGGGCATTTTTTTCTTCCCTGGCCAGGGTTTTATTATCCCATAAGGCCACCGAATGGGCTTTGGCCAGTTTTTTAGCGGCGCGGTTGAACCCTTTGGGGCTCACTACCACCGCGAAATCACATCTGTGATGATGGCTGCCCTCAATCGCAGCCTGCACAACCCGCTCGCCGACCTTCTTCTTCCACCACTTGGCATTGACCAAAGTTCGGGCCCCCAGCTTCGAGACCACAAAATCCATCCCAAAACGACCCTCATATATGATTTGCTCGATCTGGTATAGATTGGTGCGGAAAACTGCTATAAGCTGTTCCGATTTTTCGTTATAGGCGCCGGCACGCAAAATCTGGTATACGGCCGGTGACGGCGGCGGAGGCAGCTCAGACGGCTGTTGCCTGGAAGCTTGCTCTGTAGCAGGTGGCGTAGCCGGCTTTTGCTCAACCACTGGCGGTGCCGGTGGTGGCGTTGATTGCGGTGTTGGTTCTTTTGGCGACGGCGTGGGTTGTGAAACCGGCTCCGATTCCGGCGGCTTAGGCGCAGCCTCAGTATTTGCAGGCGGCGGGGCGGCTTGCTGCTTTGATTTGCTCTGCCGCGGGGCCTTTTTCGGCTTCTTTGGCGGCGGGTCCTCGGCGTCAAAACTCTCCACCAGCCACCCTTCCCGGTACAAAAGCTCGTCTGGATATAGTTCTTGCTCAGGTTCCTGTTCGGGTTCTATGTCACGGGCGGCGGGCTCTGACGTGTCAGAATCTTCAATCTGCCACCCGGATTGACTGTCCCCATTGCTGTCCCCGTCCGCTTGGCGGGCTTTCTTTCTCCGGCTCCACACCAAGGCCAATAAGAGATGTATAAGAACAAACAGGGCGAAATACTGCCAAAATGCTTCGATAAGAATTAGAAACTCTCCTAGTACATAACGGGCAATTTCAATATATTCATCCACTTCCATCCCTCCTTCGTACAGAGCCTGTCAGACAGTATTTCTCCGAGCCTGGTAAAATCTCCTGCCTGACTCCGGGTTTATTTATGTTTTGCCAATAATTCATCCAGCAAACCAAGTAAATATCTGTAATGAGGTTCCAAGCCATTCCGCTCTTCTGCCTTGGTCTCGATATGTTTGCGCATTTTCGTTAGTAGTTCCAAATCCTCTTCGTGATACTTGATAATCACCCGTAATGCCTTGGTTGTGTTGGTGAAGCTGCTGGTCGCACGCTTGCGGGCAAGCCACCCCCATATATTGTTGTCTTCCTTTTGTAATTCTGCAAAACACTCCTCCACCCGGGCCAGGTGCAATTCCAGGTATTCCCAAGCGCCTTCGTTGGTCTGCAAATGTTTGTGCGGCTTCAGTTCCCGCTCAACAAAGCTGCGGGTAGGGAGCGGGCCGTAACGGTCTTCAGGGTTTTCCAGCAATTTCATCGGTTATCCTCCATTTCCAGAACTAAGATTCTATAATTGCCGGCCCTGGAATTCGGGCCAGGTAATGGGGTTATTCGGCGCTGATTTTCTGCAATATTGACAAAAGTTTTGGCGGCACATGGGCGCCAGTTTGGGCGTATGCAAGAACAAATTCCCCGGGATCTTTGAGGGTTGCTACTAAAGCGTCAATACCCAATTTCTCTTCAATTGCATCGGCCATGGCCACTCCCTGATAATGCCCGGGGCTGGTCTTGCGAAACCAGGCAGCAACACCTTCGGTTCTCCCTTCTGCCGCCCGTTGCAGCATCGAAAACAGCTCTTCAAATCCGGCACCCGGCGCCCTTTCAAAATCCGCATACATTTGCAGCCGCTGAAGCAATTGATCCCGCTCCGGAGATTGACTGTGCTTATACCGCAGTTCTAGAACTTCCCGGGCGCCACCAATCACGTGATTGGCCACCCCTTCACTTTGCAAGCCGAAGAGGGACGCAAATAACTGGCGCGAGTAACGTTTGGCGCTATTGGCAGCCAGCCGGTTGTGGGCTTCATGGAACACTTCATGGGCGACATACTGTTCCACTCGCTGCTCTCCCAGTTCCCTGACACCAAGCAGGTCGAGATAGATATCGCCGGCAACAAAAGCCAGCTGATCTGTGCCCAAAGTCAATTCGACCTTTTGTCCCACCGTGACCGATTCCGGGAGGTACGGTCTCACTTCCCGGTCCAGGCATGGCTCCAGATTATCCCGCAAATATTCATGGTAGTAGCTGAGGATTTCCTGGAGACGGTCCAAAAACGAGTAAGCCCGGGCAAAATGGCGTTCCAAACGCTGCTGACGCGGAGGAAGCTGAAAGGTGCCCTGCCGGGACCAACTGTTTTGTAAAATGTACAAAAATCGTTCGGGAGATAGCGGCTGTTGCCGACCATCTTCCCAATGACCACAATGGACCAGCAAAGGAGCAAACTCAGATCCGTATAGAAGTTCCAACCAGTAATCTGCCTGGTTTTGGCCATCCCTGATTTCGGACATGATTGACAGCACCCGTCGCGCGGTAACGGCGCCAACCTTCACTACCATGCACCTCCGAAACTATTATTGAAAAGTTATCTGATGGTAAACTTTCTTGCCTTTGCGGACAATCAGTTTGTCGCCATAATCCTGGGGGTCGACCATAAGCTCAATATCGGTAACCCGCTCATCGGCCAGATAAATCCCACCTTGACTAACTAAACGCCGGCCTTCACTTTTGCTGGCTGCCAGCCCGCTGGCCACCAGCAAGTCAAGAATATTCACAGGCTCCGCCTTTAGCGTGGTGGAAGGGACAGAATCGCCCCCTGCGCCGGCACCAAAGAGGGCGCTGGCCGCTTCCCGTGCCCGGACGGCCTCAGCCTCGCCATGAACCAGTTTGGTTACTTCGTAGGCCAGAACAGTTTTTGCCTTGTTTATTGCCTCACCCTTTTGGGCGGTAAGTTCTTCAATCTCAGCCACCGGCAGGAAGGTATATAACTTCATAAATCTAGCCACATCATCATCATGGGTGTTGCGCCAGAACTGATAGAAATCGTAGGGACTTAGCCGCTCGGGACTCAACCAGACAGCGCCCGCTTCTGTTTTGCCCATTTTTTTACCGTCGCTGGTTTCCAGCAGCGGAAAGGTGAGGCCAAATGCTTCTCCTTGATCTACCCGGCGAATCAAGTCAGCGCCGGAGATAATATTGGACCATTGATCATCGCCGCCGACCTGGAGCACACATTCATGCTTCCGGTACAGGGTAAGAAAATCGTAGGACTGGAGCAGCATGTAATTGAACTCGATGAATGACAGGCCCCGTTCCATCCGGGACTTAAAACATTCATAAGTAAGCATCCGGTTCACGGAAAAGTGGCTGCCAATATCCCGCAAAAACTCAATGTAATTCAACTCGGACAGCCAATCAGCATTGTTTAGGACCACACCTGCCCCGGCTTGCTCAAGATTGATAAACTTGGCCACCTGTCTTGCCAAGGCCTGCGCGTTGGCATCAATAGTCTCCCGGTTAAGCATTTTCCGCATCTCGGTTTTGCCGCTGGGATCACCAATCATCGCTGTGCCGCCGCCGATTACCGCCAGCGGCCGATGACCGGCACGCTGCAAATTGGCCATGGCCATCAAAGGCAACAGGTGTCCCACGTGGAGACTGTCTGCGCTAGCGTCAAACCCACAATAAAAGGTCAGGGGTCGCTCCAAACGCTTGCGCAATTCCTCAGGATGGGTGATCTGTTTAACGAATCCCCTTTGTTCCAGAATATCCAATGCATTTGTCATAATCTCAGCCTCCAGATAACAAAATAACCCGTCCGGAACAGGGACGGGACTTGCCCGCGGTACCACCCTGATTGACCAGAAGGGTCCACTCAAGTGCCTGATAACGGGGCAAACCGCTGCAGCCTACAGGAAAGATCCATTCGGTACAGAACTCAGGGGTGTACCGAAACAGCGCTGTTACCGGTTCACAGCAGCCACCGGCTCTCTGTAAACAGTCTGCCATTTCTTATCCCCGTCATCGTCAGGAAATATTATATAAATTATACCATCCCACTGCCCGGATGTCCACTTAGTTCCTGTATAACGAAAAGACATATGGACGTTGTTGTTCCTCGCTGGGATTGATGAAGTAAACACTCCTGCCATCGCCCCCCCACGCAGTTGGCAGAAGCGCATTGACAAACTCACCCTGATAGCTGTGCAATTCCAGAGCGGCATTGCCGGGCTGGTAGATTATTGTAGCCGTCAGGTAGGTCTCTTGATCCTCAAACCCCAGGACTGAAAAGGCAGCCTGGCGGGAATCTTCGGCCCATACAACCTCAAGGCTGCTGAATTCCATCGCCTGGGAAAACAAAAGCCGGGCGTTGCCGCCGGAACTGTCCGCTACCCAAACTTCGGTCTCCATATTGTTAACGGTGGCAAAGATTACCCGACTCCCATCGGGTGCCAAATGCGCAGAGACAATTATTCCCCGCTCCAGGGGCAGAATATGATTTATCCGGGGCTGGTGCTCCCGGTACACCGTCCAGCTGCTCTCGGAGAAAAAGAGCGCTCCCCCACGCCACTCTGATTCCACCAGCGGATGTTTGCGGGTACCAGTATACTGATACGTAGCACCATCGGCATAAACCTCGCCGTCAACATAATAATCAGTTCCGTATTCACCGACGCCCACCAGCCGGGCTCCAGCAGGAATAGCTGCAGGCGCTGCGATTGGCTTAAGTTCCGCGGCCTCCCAATCAAGCCGGTGAACCTGTTTGGCTGCTTTGACCAATACATCGCCGCCGGAAGTATATAAATTCACCACTTCAGAGGCCAAAACATCCGGCGCCTCAGGACGCCGACAAAGCAGTAACTCATCCTGGTTCAATAACAACCTACCTGCTTCAGAACTGTAAATCACGGCCCCTGGACAATCAAGCCGACTGCTGCTATAGGCCATTTGGTCCGTAGGAACTATCCCCGGCCCCATGAGTACACGCAGCGCTACAAAACCAACAAGCACCAAGACCGCAAGGATTAACTGACTGTTCCCGAAGAACAGGAAATTCCACAACGGCCGAATCCGTTTTTTATCCATGTTTATCCTCCGAATCAGAAAACTGCATGTAGATTTTACCAGAAGGGCATCTGCTGTCAACCGGTGACGTCTATTTGCCAAATCTGTCTGCAAACTGTAAACTAAAAACTCAGGAGGGAAGACATATGTATGAAGCTGAAAAACTACAGGCCGCGGAAAAAACTGAATTTTATCAGCAACTCAGTGAACTTCTGGCAGCGCTGTTACAAGGCGAAACTGATTCAATCGCCAACCTGGCCAACGCCAGCGCACTGCTGTATGACCAAATGCCACTCTTAAATTGGGCAGGATTTTACATCTTGAAAGACAATGAACTTGTTTTGGGACCATTTCAGGGAAAACCGGCCTGCACCCGGATTAAGGTCGGTAAAGGCGTGTGCGGGACAGCTGCCGCCCGGGAAAAAACTCAGGTAGTGCCCGATGTCCATGCCTTTCCGGGGCATATCGCCTGCGACGCGGCTTCACGTTCAGAAATTGTGGTGCCAGTTAAACTTGACAGTGAGCTGGTTGCTGTTCTGGATTTAGACAGTCCGGAAAAGGACCGATTTGATGCGGAAGATACACGGGGGCTGGAATTGTTTGTGGACGAATTGACAAAACATATAACTAAAGGGTTGGCCTGAGCCAACCCTTTAGTTATTTAGCGAATATCATAAATCTTCCAGGCTTTGTCCCGGCGCAGCAAATAGTACTCATGCTCCTGAAACAACCCGGCGCCATAGAACACCACAATTCTGGCAGTATCGTTAGAAACCTCGACTTCGCCGATTCTAAACTCCCGGTAAATTTCTTCGCCGTTTGTTTTCAGATTGTACCAGGGCTGGCTCTGTTCAACATCAAGCACCGTGGTGTCGCCCAGCTGGGCAAGCGCCTCACCCTCTGTCAATTGCTCCATCTTTTCACCGTCACCTGAACGGATTGCGGCAACAAAATCATTGACAACCGCCTCCGGTGACGGCGGGGAAACGGCGGCAACAATTACAATTGCCACCAAAATCACGGAAACACCAACGGTTGATACAGTGAGCAACAACTTTTTGCGTAACTCGTCAGTAAACCCCATAGTGATTCCCCCTCTTCGCTAAGATAGCATTTTTTTGGGTTGGTGGCAAAGTACTATTGAGCGCTAATTTGTTTGAGACCATCCTCAATGCGCTGACGCACCAGGTTGCTGAGTTCGCCGGTTTTGCTGCCAAATTCTGCGGGCAGCACCGGCTCGCTGATCCAAAGAATGACCCGTGCCGGGGCAATGAGACGATTTTGTTCATAAATACCATAGGTGCCCTTGATACTTACTGGCACTATTGGCACTCCGGCGCGCACTGCAAGTTTCATACTACCCTGACGGAAGGGCAGCATTTCCGATGATCGACTGCGGGTGCCTTCGGGAAATATAACCATCGATGTCCCATCCTTCAATTGCTGCACGCCCGTGTTGATAACTGCAACTGCTTGCCGCACATCCTTACGGTCCAAAAACAGGCAGCCTATGTTTCGCATCCAAGTGCTGATCAGAGGCATTTTCGTCAGTTCTTTTTTGGCAATGAAGGCCAACGGCTTGGGGATGAACCCCATCACCAGCATGATATCAAAAATCCCCTGATGATTGCCCATTACAACCACCGGCCCCGGGGGCAGCTTGTCCAAGCCATGGACCCTGACCTTGCTGCCACTGGCCCGAAACACAAACCGGCCCCACCAATGGGCAAAACCATGCGCCACCCGTCTCCGGGTTGACTCGATCCCCAGTAGCTTCAGCAGCCAGACAACCGGCAAAAGCAGTAATGCCAGTGTCAATGCAAAAATAGTTAGAACAAGCCAAAGCAAAGATCCAATTATTTTCATTCTGTTCACCTGCCACAATTCAGTTCAGACTAATTATAGCACATGCCGGCGTTGGGAAACACTCTCAGTGCTCAATGGATCGATTGTGGCGACATCGACAGCCCCTCGTCATCCCAGAGATGTTCTAGTATCGGGTCAGAGTCTGTTTCAATTTGCTGCACAAGCTCTTCCCGCTCGTGCAGAAGCATTTTCACCAAGTCTTCACTACCCCAATCCCTGCAAGCATGCAGTTGGGGGATTGCCATACGCAGCAAATTTATTAATGCTGCTTCACTTTTCAGAGCCGATTTGAGTAAATCTGCTTCTGACCGCTGGGCTGACGCTGTAAAATCTAGCTTTAACTCCGGTGGCTCCCCCAGATGCTGCAATCTCCTGCCCAGTCGGTTAAGATGCCGTACAGTTAAATCCTGTCGCAGTTTTGACCATTCTGCACCCAAACTGGCCCGGGTCTGCCAGCAGTCAACAAAAGTTTCCGCCAACTGCCGGGCAAAAATTCCCGTTATTTCTTGCAATAATTTTTTGCTCGCGACTTGAGGCATATCATCCCCTCCTTGTCTCAAGCAATAGTGTTTGTCTTATCTCAGCCATTATACTTTGCTGTCGCCAAGGACTTTGCTTTTTGCAATATTGGTGTTGGCTGATTAGCATGGACAAGCTATAATATCATTGTTAGCAAAAAAAGGGAGGCACACATATGATTTCGACCGGGATGTTCATGTCGTATTTTCTCATCTTCGCCATCATCGGAATTTCCGAATTGTTGGTGAGACTATTCCATCTGCCAAAGGAGGAGAGTCGTAAATTCGTACATATCGGTGTAAGCCACTGGTGGCTGATTGCCATGTTCTTCTTCACTGAATGGCAATGGGCAATTATACCGCCAATCACGTTCATCTTTCTCAATCTTGTATCGTGGTACACCGGCATCTTTGACTCCATGGAACGAAAAACCAGAGATATCAATAATTTGGGCACAGTCTATTTTCCGATTGCCCTTCTGATTCTGGTTCTCCTCACCTGGTTTGACAGTCCGGTATTTGAAGGCGTTCATCCGTATATCGGTGCTCTGGGTATTATGGCAATGGGTTATGGCGATGGGTTTGCAGGCTTAATCGGCACAAACTTTGGTAAAACCAAGTACACCCTGTTTGGCGCGACCAAAAGCGTTGAAGGCAGTATTGCAATGTTGGTAGCTTCATTCATTCCGTTGTTTGTAATTTTGTTATTGGGACCAGGCCTGGGACTGGTTTGGGCGCTGGGTGGCGCACTGCTGCTTGCTGTGGCGGCAACTGCCATCGAAGCGCTTACCCCCAAGGGTCTGGATAATTTAACAGTGCCCCTGGGCACTGCTCTAATCTGGTTGTTCTTTTTCGTTTGACTCTAAGGAGGCTGTCAGATGAATTTCTTATTGACCGACCTGCTTCCGGGGCTGGCACTGAGTCTTGTTGTCGCCCTGGCGGCATGGTGCAAACGCTCCTTATCTCTCAGCGGTTTGTACGCGGCAACAGTGCTGGGCACCCTGATCTACATCCTTGGCAATTGGTTGTTTTGGGCCGTTCTGATCAGTTTTTTCCTCACATCCAGCCTGCTTAGTAAATTTAAATCCGCAGCCAAGCAAACAGTGGCAGCGGATTTTGCCAAGACCGGTCGCCGCGACTGGTTACAGGTGCTGGCCAACGGCAGCATTGGGCTTGCCATGGCCGGCGCCTGGTATTTCTCCGGCAACGATCCGATCTACGCGGTGGGTTATTTCGCCAGCTTCGCGGCCGTAAACGCCGATACCTGGGCAACCGAGCTGGGGATTTTAAGCACCAAGGAACCATTGTCAATCCTCACCCTGAAGCCGGTTGCAGCCGGGGTTTCCGGGGCCGTAAGCCTGCTGGGTACCGGCGCAGCGCTGGCCGGCGCTGCCTTTATCTCTATTCTAGCAGCCCTAGGTCTCTCCCTAACAACCACAGTCAGCTGGCTGGGGATCGCTGCCGTCTCTGCCGGGGGCGGGTTTATCGGGTCACTGCTGGACAGTGTTCTGGGCGCCAGCGTCCAGGCCATGTATCGATGTCCGGTCTGTGGTAAACTAACCGAAAAGAGGCATCACCATGGCCAACCCACCGAACTGGCCAGGGGGCTCAATTGGTTTGAAAACGACGCCGTCAACTGGGTCTGTTCGCTGGCCGGCGGAGTGATCGCCATGGCGTTATATTTTTGGCTCTAAACTGTGAAAGGAGTTGCGTAATGCTGGAAAAGGTCCCGTATAACCGTTACTTACCGGAACTTACAACCCAACTGCCCCGGGGCGCATTTTTGACCACCAAATGGCAGAATGAGCTCAACACAATGACCATCGGCTGGGGTTCTGTCGGTGTAGTCTGGAGCCGGCCCGTTTTCACCGTGTTGGTGCGCTATTCCCGCCACACCTATTCACTCTTGGAAAAAGCGCAGGAGTTCACAGTCAGCGTCCCGCTCGCGGTGGACTTGCGCGATGCGTTGCAAATTTGTGGAACCCGCTCTGGAAGGGATATCGACAAATTTTCCGTCTGCAAACTCACAGCCAGGCCGGGGGTGACGGTTTCTACACCTGTGGTAGGCGAGTGCGAACTGCATTATGAGTGCAAGGTCATCTATCAGCAGGCCATGGAACCGGCTCTGGTGGCAGAAAAGATCGCCAACCGTTATTATCGGGAGCTGGATTATCACATCATCTATTACGGTGAAATCCAGGAATGTTATAAAACAACATAATAGTATAGAAAAACAGGGGCTGCCATCTGACAGCCCCTGTTTTTGTTCGGATCAGCGAGACTATGTAAAATTCGTTAAAATTCCGGGTCTTCTTGGGCTTTGATGTTCATCAAATCAATAACTTCACGTGGTTGCTGCGCTGCAAGCAACTGCTCCCGAAAATCATCTTCCATCAGCACCCCGGCTATTCTGGAGAGCATCACCAAGTGGTCTGTACTGGCGGCTGCTTCGGGCACTGCCAGCAGGAAAATCATCTCTACCGGTTGATCATCTAATGACTTCCATTCCACCGGCGCCGCCAATCTACCCACCGCAACAGCAGTTTCTTTAACGGCCTTGCTCTTGCCATGGGGAATGGCAAACCCCATACCAAAACCAGTGGTCTCTTCCTGTTCCCGCTTCAGCACATCCACCAGAAACAAATCGAGAGAACTGAGCAGGCCCTGTTCTTTCAATAACAGCGAAAGCTTTCTAATTGCCTCTGTACGTGTAAACGCTTTTAAGTTCAAGTCAATAAGGTTCTCATTGGTAATTTCGCGAATTGACAAAATCTATTCCCCCTCCTGCTCCCATTTTACTGCATTTGCCAATAAATTTACAGCCAATATAAGCAAAAAATCTAATCTTTGAAACCAATGGCACAAAGCAATCATAAACTGCACTATCAGATAACAGGAGGTGAGGGGAATGTTAAACAATGAAATCCTCTCGAAGCTTGCTAAGTGGACGGGGTTTGTCGGTATCATCACTCTAATCATGGGGGTGCTTCAGGTTATCACCATCGTCGGCATCATTCCAGGTGTGATTATGATTATCTTGGCAACCAAGTTACTTGCCGCAAAATCCGGTGCCCTGGCCCTTGCTGCAGACGGCGACAATTCACAAATGGAAAACATTTTCCGGAACTTGGCCGCATACTTTCATATCACCGGTATTTTGTTTATCATCAGTTTAATCATGATGCTGCTCTCGGTGCTTATAATTACTATTGTCGGCCTGATGGGCGTGCCTGAACTGCCCTGGCAAAATTATCTTCCCTATTGAGAGTCTCGGACTCTCTTTTTTTATTCATATTTTTTCTGGCCAAGTGAGGCAACTAGTACAAAAAAGCAAAAGGCACCAGCGCTGTCTTCTAACTTAGATATATGTCTTCAGGGCAACTCCCCTACCTCTGAGTCTATAATCCTTAACACAAGCGGGAATGAACACGGTGTCACCAGGCTCCAGGTCAAGGTAGATTTCCCCTGCGGCAATGTTCAGCAGTCCATCCAGCACCACCAGGGTCTCAAAACGGTTTTGTTCGCGGCTGAAATGTAATTTTTCAGCAACCACCAGTTTTTCTACGCTGAACCAGGGCGTAGCAATCAGGCGGTAAACACCATCTGTCACCGGCGCTGCAGGCAATATTTGCGGGGGGCCGGATTCTATATCTAATACTGACAGCGCTTTGTCCACATGCAGCTCCCGGGGATTGCCAGAACTGTCAGTCCGGTTCCAATCGTACACCCGATAAGTAACATCGGAACTTTGTTGAACTTCTGCCAAAACGATGCCGGCGCCAATGGCATGCACAGTTCCGGGGGGAATATAGAACGCGTCTCCCGGGTGGACAGGCACTTGGTTGAGGACGGACTCCAATTCTCCCCGCTCCAAAGCCGCGGAAAACGCCGCTTTATCCACTCCCGGCTTCACGCCCATGATTAGACGACTGCCCGGCTTAGCGCTCACGATATACCACATCTCCGCCTTACCCAGACTCTGCTCATGTTCCGCCGCAAACTGGTCATCGGGATGTACCTGGACAGAAAGATCCTCCCGGGCGCCAATGAGTTTTATCAACAGCGGAAACTTCTGCTGCAGTGGCCACCAATTGTCCCCCAACAGTTGCTGGGGATACTCTGCGACCAGTTGCGCCAGGGGCTGTCCAGCCATGCTGCCGTTTGCCACCGTTGACTGATTGCCGGGATACAAAGACAACTCCCAACTTTCACCGATGCCCTGCCCGCCTTTTCCGGGAAAGGTCTGCTCCAACCCGCCGCCCCAGGGACGTTCATTGTACACTGGTCTTAACTTCAACGGATAGAATTTCATTTGGTTACCAAATCTCCTGTCTGCAGACTTTTTACCAGTTTAACCACCTGAGGAAGCAGTAATTCATACAGCTTTTCTCCTTTGGTCCTGCTGGCCTGTCTTGCATCACCACTCATACCCTCAGGAAGCACCGCCGCTTCCATACCGGGATAGAACACTTGCGCCACGGTTCGGACATTGTTGACCGTGGCCTGCTCCATATCGACCAGGTTCTCATCAAGCGCCAAAACAAGAGAAGTCTCATCCTCGCCGCCGTGGCCTTGGGAACTACACACTCCGAGAATTTCCGGTTGGAAATCCTGCCACCAATTGATCAGCATCGCTGTCACACCCTGGTCGGCCAGACGTTCGCCAACTGTTGTCAATGCCGGGATGTTCCCACCATGGCCATTGAAAAACAACTGCTTGTCCAGCCCCCAGCGTTTAAGTTCGAGACCGATATGATACACATATTCGGCAAACACCTCGTTGGGGATGTTCAGGGTGCCGGCGAATGGCGCCAGTGACCAAGAGTGACCGTAGGTTATCTCCGGCGCAATCAGAACTTTTCCGCCCAGCTCAGCATCCAGCAACTCCATAAACCGGCGGGGTATCAACATATCTGTGCCGAGTGGACAGTGTTGTCCGTGGGCCTCAATCATGCCAATGGGTATAACCGCAGTGCTTATATCTTTCGTAGCAGCGGCAAAATCTGCCGAATTCATGTTTAATATATACATTATTTCTCCTCCTTTAGTTCGATATCTAAAAACACATGTGCTTCCCGGGCCACGCTCCCTCGTGGCTGCCAGGCAAGTGGCCGAGCAAACAGCGGTCCATCCACAACAGCCGTGTGAAACTCGCCCTGCTCACCGCAGGGATCGATACCGCAGGCAGTTAATTCCTCTATTGTTTGCCTGTCCAAAACCCGTCCCAAAAACCGTGTGTCCATCAACTCCCGATTGATAACAACAATCACCGCTTTAAATCCCGCATCGATGAACTGGTCAAGCACCTTGTCACGTCCTAGGCGCCACAAGGGCAAGAGCGCCTGAATCCCGGCCTGACGGCAGACCGATTCCTCCCACTCCCTGTGTCCGGCAATATCAATATCGCCAAACACCGCATGGGTAACACCGCATCCCGCCAGTTTCCGCAATTCATGGACAAAAACCTGCTCGTAATTATCCCAGGAAGCCGGGCACCACCGATGCTCAACATTGAGCAGGCGCGCCTGGGCCTGGAGAAAGGCCGGTTCCAGCCCATGGGACCGGGAACGGGAATTCTGCTCGTTTACCATCGTCAGCAAACATTTGGCGGTACCTCCGGCCTGGAGCGCTCGGTACAAAGCCAAACAAGAGTCCTTACCTCCACTCCAGGAACAGACAAGCTGCATCACTCCACCTCCAGTGTACGCAAGCGGTTTATAGCGGCAGCCAGTTCCAGGGGACGGGGCAAAGCCATATCGACGGGATGCTGTCCCGGAAACGGTGAGAGTGTATCCAACCCCTCCACATCCAAACGCTGAAACAGCTTCTCGCCCACAGATGAAAGCGGAGCCGATGTCCGCATTTCCCTGGCAATCAGGTGGAGCATCCGCGCCAAAGCCCGGGTCTGGCTTGGGTCTACCAGCTGTTCCACTGCACTTAGCTCAATAGTCTCCGTCCCCAAAAGGATGACATGCCTCCCCCTTGCGTCGGCCCGCTGACGTCTTCCTTTGCTGGCGTTAATTCCCCGCGGTGAGATTATCCGCCCAGAAATAGGTCCAAACTCTTTGCCTCCCTGATTACTCCTCCGGGCTGGTAAACTGGCAGCCACCTCACGGGCACGGGCAGTCACGTCCCGTGGTCGAAAAGCGTCCATCATGATGACCGTGTCAGCAATATCCAGATAATCACCGGCACCGCCAATGACCAGCACGCTGGAGACCCCATGCTGCCTGTATAACTGGTGCGCTTTATCAACAAACGGAGTAATCGGCTCCTTGTCGCGATGAATTAGGGCTTGCATCCGTGCGTCACGAATCATGAAATTAGTGGCGCTGGTATCCTCATCGATCAGCAGCAGTTTGCTGCCGACCTCCAGGGCCTCGATAATATTCGCTGCCTGGGATGTGCTGCCACTGGCATCTTCGGTGTAAAAGCCACGGGTAGATTTACCCCCAGGTAAATCAGAAATAAAGGGCGAAATATCGACCCGGGCAACCCGACGCCCGTCCTCAGCCCGAATCTTCACCGCTGTCGCATCATCGCGCCCATCCCCCAAAACATGATTATAGACGCCCCGCTCCAGTGCATGGAGCAGGGTGCTCTTGCCATGATAACCACCGCCAACTATCAAAGTTATGCCCTTCCTGATAGCTAGGCCGTTAATTTTTTCGCCTGTGGGCAGCGAGATTGTGGCAGTCAGTTCCGGCGGCGCCTCAAACGGGACAACACCCTTTCCCTGCACTGGCAAATCACTGACACCGCTTCTCCGGGGAAGGACAGAACCATTGGCAACGAAGGCAACCAAATCATTTGCAGCCAGATACTCCCGGATTGCCTGCTGGCGGTCGGCCAATTGGAGTTGGGCATGCAGGGCAGCAGGCGAAAACCCGTCGATTACTTTATTTAATACATCGGGCAGGCGCTGACAGAGCATGGTTTCGGCCTGACGCCCCAGAACTGTCCGCCCCCGGGCTGGTAATCCCGCAGAAAGCCGGATTTCCAATCCCCCAGTCCGGGCCCGCACGCAAGTGCGCTCTAGAACCGCTTGTCCGGGAGCATCAATGGTCAATTGGCCACTGTTACCGGTGCCACCGGCGGTCCCAAACTCCTTGAGGGCATCGGCCACTGACCGGGCAAAGAAATCTTCGCAGGCAATTCGACGCTGATATGTACTAATCCAGTCTTGTTTAACAGCGAACCGTTCCCTGGGGATGAAAACCCGCAACCGGGAAGGGTTTGCAAAGGGATCTGGCTGGACATAGTCAATAAATAGCTGCCAGCCGGGGTCCTGGTAATTCCCAGTAAGCTCCTGATACGCCTTATAGCCCCGACGATCAATTTTTTGCAATTTTTCCTTTAATAATTTCAGAACAACCACCCCATATCAATAAAAATCCATGGTAATAATTTTGTGTTGGCAACAACGACGAAACCTGTTAAGATTGTCTGCTGTAGTAATCATACCAAAAAACACATGAGAGGGTGAAGGATATGAAAGCTCTGCGTTGGATTTTTGTTGTCATCGCCGCGCTTGCGTTTTTAACCACGGGCTTTCAGTCCGTACACGCCGACGCGCTGCCGCAGGTAAAAGCAGAAGCTGCTATCTTGATTGATGCCGAATCAAAGATTGTTTTATATGAAAAAAATGCTGACAGAAGAATGTATCCTGCCAGCACTACCAAAATAATGACCGCACTGCTCGCCATTGAATATGGGGAGCTTGACGAAATCATCACCATCGGCGAAGAAGTCACCATGATTGGCTGGGATTCCAGTCGCGCCCATCTGCAACCGGGCGACCAGCTAAGCCTGGAAGACTTACTCTATGCAATGATGTTGCCTTCGGGCAACGACGCCGCTTACTCGATTGCAGTGCATATCGTCCGGAAGACTGCGAAGCAGCCGCAGATGCCTGCCGCCACTGCCCTGAACCAGTTCGCTGATTTGATGAACGAACGGGCTGAAATTCTAGGCGCTGCTAACACAAATTTTTCAAACCCTGACGGCTATCCCCATCCCAATCACTATACGACCGCATACGACCTGGCTTTAATTCAGGCAGAGGCGATGAAATACAGTGAATACAGCAAACTGGATTCTGTCAGCCAATATACTCCGGAAACCTGGAACAGCGATAACATGCGGACATGGAGAAATACAAACTTCATGTTGAATACCGGTTCTGGCTTCTATTATGACAACGCCATCGGCGGCAAAACCGGCTATACCGTTCCTGCCGGCTTCTGCATGGTTGCCACCGCCTCCGCTGACGAGATGGATTTGGTAGCCGTTGTCCTAAAAACCGATGCCGATGGTCGGTGGCAGGACAGCCGGAATTTATTGGAGCATGGTTTTTCCAACTTTCGCCATCACGTGCTGAGCAAGCAAGGGGAACGACTAGCCATGATCAATGCTACTGCCGGTGGCAGACGTGATCTCATCGGACTACGGCCCAAGGACACTATGGCAACTGAATTAGAACACGGAAACATTCCAGCAGTTGAAACAGAAATTCTACTGGATCCGGAACTAAAAGATCCTAAGAGCGACGTGCCAACCCTCATTGCGCCGATAGATGAAGGCCAAATCGTTGGTGAAGCCGTGTTCAGACTGAAAGGTGAAGAATTGGAGCGGGTTGAACTAATAGCCGACCAGAAATTCCCGGCCGCAAGCTGGTTGCAACGTATCTTCCCCTGGTTTCGGGTATAAAGGCACCTATGGTGCCTTTTTTTTTACATTAGTTGTAAGCAATTTTTTGTTGGCAGCACAGGGCTACTGCTGTACAATAGAGAAGAACATCCCTTGTATAAGGAGTTTAAGACGATGCAGAAAATCCACTTGTATTTACTCATAATCCTTTCAGCCATGTTCATTATTTATCCAGCTCAAACTAACGCTGCTCCCGAACTGGAAGCGGAAAGCGCCATCCTCGTCAATATGAACACAGGTGCAGTCCTTTTTGAGCAACGGGCAGATGAGATCATGTATCCCGCCAGCACAACCAAAATCATGACTGCCCTGTTGGCTGTCGAGTACGGCAAACCCGACGAGCTGGTTACTGTCGGCACTGAAGTGTTGACTATCCCTTTAAGTGCCAGTAAAGCTGGAATTCTGGTTGGCGACCAGATTACCATGGAAGAACTGCTTTATGGCCTGATGCTGCCCTCCGGAAACGATGTTGCTTACACCATTGCCATTCACTTAGCCCGTTCGCTTGGCGATCCAGAACTTAATCGCGCTGAAGCAATTGAGTTTTTCACCGAAATGATGACAGAGCGGGCCAGAGAACTGGGCGCTACCAATACCAATTTTGCCAATCCCGATGGATTTCACCACCCAGATCATTATTCTACCGCCCGCGACATGGCCCTTATAACCAAAGCCGCAATGGAGCACCCTCTGTTCCGGGATGTAGTTGGGACCGGTCACCATACGCCAGAAAATTGGACAGGCCCGGAGGTTCGCCCCTGGGGCAACGGCAATCAATTGATCCGCTCCCATTACACTAACTACTACGAAAAAGCAACCGGCGGTAAAACTGGCTATACACCACAGGCAGGATTCACTCTGGTTGCCACGGCCCAGCAGGATGCAATGGAACTGGTATCAGTTGTCTTAAATACCACCCGGGAGGGCCGCTGGTCCGATTCGGTGCGACTGTTGGAATATGGATTTGAAAACTACACTTACTTATCGCTGCTCTCAGATAACCAAATGGTCGCTCGCCTGCCGGTCACCAATCAGGCCCCCGGTGAACCGAATACAGTGGATATCATTGCTGCAGAAGGATTTGACACGGTGCTTCCGGTCCAAGACCAGGAAGTTAAAACCACACTCAATTACAATAGTGAATTTCTTGACGAAGATTCTGAGCGCTTAAAAGCTCCGCTCACCGCGGGCCAGATAATTGGCGAGCTAGTACTAAGCGTAAATGACCAGGAGCTGCATCGAACAAGTCTATTGGCGGAAAGAGAAATTGCAGCTTATCCCTGGTGGCGACGTTTGTTTTTTCCTGGCGCCGCAACATTTGTTGGCACCGGCCTGATCTTTATTCGGCGCCGAACCCGCCGGGCACGTCGCTCCCGCTATCGTTCCCGCTACTTGGTCCACAGATATTAAAAGGGGTCGCATATTGGTGCGAACCCCTTTTTTGATGATTATGTTTCCAGCGTCGCTTCCTGCATTTTGAGTCTGCGTTCACTCAGCCGCACCAAGAGAATTCCAAATTCAAACAACACCAACATCGGTAAAATCATTAGAATTTGGGAGACCACGTCTGGAGGTGTTATCAATGCCGCCAGAATCACAATAATAAGGATGGCGTATTTACGTCCTGACCGAAGAAATCGAGAGGAAACCAGGCCCAATGCCCCCAGCACCCAAAATACCAGTGGCAACTGAAACACCAAACCGAAGGCCAATAAAAACCCTGAAGTAAAAGAAACATAATCGCTAACGGTATACCAAGGCAATAATTGTTCGTGGGCAAAACTGGCAAAAAAATCAAGCGCTATTGGGAAGACCAAGAACCATGCAAAGGCAAGCCCCCCGATAAATAAAAAGAACATCATTATCGTCGCAACAATTAACACTAGTTTTTCCCTTTTTGAGAGGGCAGGCAGCAAAAAAGCCAGAACTTGATAGAAAATCATCGGTGTAGAAGCCATTATCCCTGCCAGCAGACCCAAGCGAATATGTGCAATAAACGCCTCTGAGGGGCGAATATAAATAAGCACATGCTCCATGGCTAACACGTCTAACAGCCGGGGAGCAAACACAAATCCGACGATAGAAGCAAGCACCACGAAAATTGCCACCCTGATAAGTCGGCGGCGCAATTCTGTAAAATGCTCCATAATAGTCAATGGCTGATTAGCGCCCATAACTCTCCCCCCCGACATACCGATCTATTCGGCTGCTAACTGTCGTCACCCTCAGTTGAAGCTTTTTCTCCCTTGGAAGCAAATTTAAACTCACCAATCGCTTTACCAAAGGCTTGTCCCACTCGGGGCAACTTAGAGGGGCCGATTATCAACAAAATCACTGCAAAAATAATAATTAGTTCCAATGGCCCTGGCCTACCGCCAAACATCTAATCACTCCTAATTATTGTTAATAATTTCACTTACCAATATTTTCATTATATCCCCTCATGTGCAAAAAAAGCAAGCCAAAACTGCAGATAAGTCAGAAAATGCTTGCTTAATTCAACCTGAGCTACAGGATGCCTCGAACATATTCAATTGTTTATAACCCCCGTAAGTCTGAACCAACAAACCTTGTTCCAGTTCTGCCTGCTCTACGGCCATGCCATCGGCCTGTATGTGCTTAACACTTATATCCAATCTAGAAAGCTCGATTGGAATTGCCAAAAACCGATGACAGCGCAGTGGATCCTGCTCAGTGCATAACAAACTGACCCTAAAGCCGGCAGCAATTGTTTTCTGTATGGTCTCCAGCCCTTGGGCTTTAATTTTATAATTGCTATCGCTGTCAACTTGGAAAACTTTCGCGCCTAACTCACGGCCAAGCCAGCGATAGCCGATGCCGGCTTCTGCGCATAGGCGTGTTAAGATTTCACGATTAAAATGACGGACATAGCCGCTGTATGGAAGAGAGCGAACATCCAGCAAATAGTTGACACCATGGGCGGCCAGCAAAGACTTAAACTTCTCAAAACTATGGTTGGAATGGCCGATTGTAAAGCATTGCATCTCCCCACCCCCGCAAACACTCGTTCGCCATAATTATACCGCACATACGTTCGGCAATCAACCCCGTTGGGTTCGCAACCGCAAGAGCAGCCGAATTACCAACCCGATAATTATGCCCAGTCCCACCAATATCGCCACGGTTTGAAACGGATTGTACCACCAACGCACCCGGAGCCACAGCTGCGGGAAAGCGAGCAAATCTCTCCAGGTCCACGCCTCTTCTTCGCCGACAGCCAGGGTATATCTGCCGCCTTCGGCTTCTGGATTATACACAAGCAGATAATAATCACCCGGACCCAACGTTATCCGCTGCTCCTGACGTATCCAATAGCGGGTCTGGGTAAAGGGCTCAAAAAAAGTCCGTTGAATCTGGGTCGGCAGAAAAACTTCAACCCCGTGACCTTGGAAGACTGCACCGGGAAAATCCGGTGGCGCCTCACCAAGTCCGGGGCCAACCAACGCAAATGCTGGCGCAAAACCTGTTTCTGGTTTTAATGTGGGTATTGTCATTTGTGCATAGAAATCTAATTGTTCTTCAGCAGTAAAGGTGTAATAGTCTACCGCACCTGGCGTCAATTCGGCATAAATTGCCCAGGAAATCAGAGGATCATTAATCGCTATCGCTTCGCTGGGACAAGAATTCTCAACTGCAAAAATTGGCCGATGAGCGACTGCCCTTCCCGGAACCAGCAAAATAATAAGCACGAGACACAAACTTACAATAAACCGTAGCATGCACATCACCCCGAGTAGTTTCCCCCTGGAAAAAGAATAATAACAAAAAAGGGCCTAAAAGGCCCGAAAAAGGATTATTGTTCCTCCAAAGTCCACTTCTTGTCGGTGGATTGTTTTATGTACATCCGCAGAATTTCTCCACATTCAAGACATAAATCGCAGTAAGTCCTGGCGACCGAGGTCAGGAAGGTTGCCTTGTACTGGGGGCCAATATAACCGGCGCCCGAGGTCTGCCCCATGATAATCCCCTGTTTAATATTCCCGCTGCCACACTGCTTGCACTCCATTGTCAACACCCCCTGAAAATGATATAACTTATGGCCTAATTCGCTACTAGCGCACAAAACCCCTTTATAGAAGCATTTAGGTGTTCAAGAACTAACAGAGACGCCCCAGATGGAGCGCCCCCGTTTCTATCATTGTATAGCTCAATCTGTGATGCTGACGATACCGGCGGTATAGTTTTCCAGGCTTAGCACCAAATGTCCCGGCACACCAGGATCGCCCCATTCAATCTTGTCTCCATCCACCCGTCCGGTCCAGGCAACAATAAGTTTTTTTGACAAACTGAGAGTGTCTAAGTTTGACCATAAATCAAGTTCTAATTCCGGCAGCAACAGTAATTCGATATTATCCAGGGCTACTACAGATTGGGCATGAGATTCTACTAAATCTTTGAGAATTTCCGGAACCTTTCCGGCACGTTCCTCCCGGGGAACGGGCATTAACTCCCGGGCCACTTCCTTGCCCACATTGATGATGCCAACACCGGGCAATTCTCGTAACTTTCGGCTTTTACCGCAGCCAGGCGGGCCGACCAGCAACACAAGATTGTGGTCAGCAAGTAAAGAGTCGGTGAGATTATCCTGCAACTTTTCCGGGTTCAAGCCACAACCACCTCCCTGATTTGTTACTATCACAATTCGCCTCCCGCACGCCTTTTTCCTGTTTACGTCAGAGATTTAGTGAAATAAATTTTTTACTGGTACTCATTCCACACCCCGGGAGCGGGGTCATTGGTCTCAACAGGAAGATGTTGTAAATCCCAGAAGAAGTAGCGGTTGCGGTCTGCCCCCACCACTTCCTCCCAATCTGCCCGCCGGTAAACAGCTTCATCGGTGGTCTTGTGCATGTACAGCACGTACACAACGGCCTGCTTATCCGCTTCATCCTTGCGCAGTACCCGGCCGATTGTCTGGATTCGCTGCCGAACCGAAGCGCTGGAGGCAACAACAATCCCCACATCTGCCTTGGGCACATTAAAACCTTCAATCAAAGTTCGAGCTGAGACAATTATCCGGGCCGCGCCGGTCCGAAACGCCTCGATATTCTGTCTACGTTCACCGGGCGCGAGTCCGCTATGCTCCAGCACTACCCGATAGCCGTCTGCCTGCATTTGACGATAGATTTCCTCAACTTCTTCAATTGTCTCATGAAACAAGATCACACGGGCCTCGGGATTGATGGTAAAGGTCGACTTGAGGATTTTTTGCACCGCCTGTTCCCGGGCCTCAGCCTTAAATAACAGATGCTTGCGGACTATACTCAGCCCCAAATAGCGTTGGGCAACAGCTCCAACTTCTGAATCCTCGCTGTTGGCCTGCCTTTGCACCCAGCCATGGAACTGTTTTTGCTCCCGCTTGCCAAACTGCTGCTTCAGTTTGCGACGCAGATCGTGAATTTGCCGGGTCAATTGCTGATATTCTTCGGCCTCTTCAACGCTGAGGGGAAGGGCGTAATGCCTGACTTCAAAATCCGGCAGCAAGCCGGCACGACTGGCTTCAGAATAATTCATCTTGTAGATTATCGGACCCAGTTCATGCCCCAGAACCGTTTGCGAGTAGTTCTCTTCACTCTCTGAACGCTCTGGGGTTGCCGAGAGGCCCAAACTGTATGCTCTGTGTGTCTTGAAAACACGCTGAAAACTTGGCGCCCCCGCCCGGTGACATTCATCCACAACCAGCAAAAGGTGTTCCCCGGTCCCGGCATCAACTAACTCAGGAAGCTTGGCTGCGGCGCTGTTGATTACGCATATTAAAACTTTAACCTCACCGTCAAAGCTGTTCGAGCGCCCTGCCCCCAGGATGCCAATCTCCCCCGGCGTTAAGTCCAGACGCTTCTTCAACTCCTTGCGCCATTGCCGGACCAAAACCTTGGTCGGCACCACCACGGCAACCCGAAGCTTAGGGTCAGTTTCCTGCAAACGGTCAATTATTGCCAGGGCACAAAGGGTTTTGCCCACACCGGTAACAACCTTAATAGTTCCCTGCTTCTGCGATAGCCACTTTTCTGTTGCCTCCGCCTGCCAGGGATAGAGCTCAACCCGCTTCAGTTCTCCCCATTTTCTCTGTCCTTCATCCTTCTGCACTGCATTACCTCCCGCAATCCTTGTCCTGCCACTAGTATTACCAAAAAAAGAGCGGAACCGCTTAATCAGTTCCACTCTTTAATATTAGCCGGACAATCGGGTTAACTGCCCGATATCATCGGGTTGAACATCGGCATCGGCAATGATATTTGCCTGCTCTGCTCCACACGTAATACAGCGGTGGACTATTTGCCAGCCTTTTTTTGGATTGTGGCGCACCGTAAGCGGCTGCATCAGCCCGCGGCACTGGTTTTTTCGGTCTCCCGGCAAGACGTCCACGTGTTTGGAATGCAAACAAAAGGGACAGTGATTGCGGTAGCTGCCATTGTTTAGGGGCAGAACTTCCGCACCACACCATTCACATATAAAGCCAGTATTTTCTTGAATTCTGCTCATACCCGTCCTCCTTGATTTTTAGTTAATCAAGGAGTTGGGTTCCGTTTACTCTTCCACAGGGTACCAGGCTTGGCAGACCAGGGACTAATTCACCGCCATTCCTCTTGAGACAGCGATTACTTCCAATTCCATCTTCATCGGGGCATATTCCATCCCCAAATCCGGACCACGACCGGTTTTAGAATTATGCCGGCCACTGTAAGACGGGCCTCCCCGCCTTCCACTGGTATGTGTGTGTCAACCGCACTGGCTTAGGCATCGTCCCCAATCAGGCACGAGCAGAATTATCAATTAACCAAGTAATATTTTCCCCTCCTTACATGTAATAAAATCAGTATATCAGATTCAGCTATCAGAAAACCAGGACTTTGTCTACACTCTCAGAAATTTGCGCTAGTTCAACCATAGTACTGCGTTCTACACCGGCCAGTAACTGGACATTGCTCAGACCCCGAGCATCGAGGCAAGTCCCTCAAAGCTTGACCTTGCCTCCCTTGACAAGAAGTCCCTTTAGCATCCGGCCGATATTATAGTATCCCTCCGGAGTTTCTTGATTGGCCACCGCATTTGCAACACCGTCAGCAAGTAAATACACTGTTATTTCAGCTTTGTTTTCCTTCTGTAAGGTCAATGCCAGACGCAGCGCGTTAAACGCCTTTTCTGTACCATATGGGCCATCATTGATAATAAACAAATAGCTCAATTGTCTGATCACCCCTATAAGATTGATTTAAGCATTGAGGCTAAAACTTAAGCCAGTCTTATATAATTATAGCATATCACTAATAAGTTTCTTCAAGCCAGTGATTAAGCTGTTGAAAAATGCACATTCTAAAACGAACCCTTAACAAGGAGATAGCCAATGAATAGACATATACTTTCTATACTACTATTTGGCACAAACATTTCCGCTATGCTCGCAGGATTGGTTTACATATTGACGCCTGAACATGTCAATAATCTCGCCGGCAGTGCAATACCGCTGGCCCTGCTTGCCAACACACTTGTTGCCTGTCATACCCGCTCCGGAAAATTTGGCACAATCTATCTGCACTTTGCAATCTTCGCTGTGGCAGTAATGCCTCTGGCCCTGTTTGGGATCTCCAATGCCCGCAAGATCAGCGGCTACACCGCAGTCCATCCTTTGCTGCCAATCCTCCTCTACGGCGCTTTTTTTGGTTTGTTCGCCCTGGGTTCAAGACTGAGATTGGGTTCGGGCAACTACCGCCTGCGCAACAACTGGTGCCCCAGCAAGACGCTGCTGGCAATTCTCTTGGCCTTTGGCGCAAGCCTGGCCTATGTATTAATCAGCCGCCATGGTTTTGGCCTGGAAATGTTTGTCGCGCCCTTCTCACTTTTCTACGCCTTTATTTTCCTCAATGTCACTGTTTTGCTGCTGAAACTAAACCACTGGCGCCCCAGTCTGGAGAATTGGTTCCTCGGCTTGTCGGGGGCATTGATTTTCGTCATCTTCACACTGCCGCTTCTGCTGACACCGCAAATGGCCCGCCAGGCGGAAGCTGAGTTCAATCGGACATTTGGCGACCAAGGTGAGGATTTTAAGTTCAGTTTTTCGCTGCCGGCCTACTTCCTCGGCGTCCCCCACGCCAGGTGCCAGATTGTTGAACATCAACTCTTCTATCAGGAAGGTGAGTTGGAGCTGTATTACGATGCGTTTATCCCGCCCCCGGAAAAGCTGAAGCCAGAAGGCAACACCACAATTATCCGCCTCCATGGCGGGGGCTGGAGTGTGGGCAACAAAGGCAAAGGCAACCGGCTCCAACTGAGCAAATTCCTGGCGGAGCAGGGCTATGTGGTCTTTGATATCCAGTACGGATTAGCGAATGTTCTCGACATCGGCCTCACCACGCCCCCAGATTACCTGAGAGGGGATTATTCCATTGATGACATGCTGGAGCATATCGGGCATTTCACCTATTACCTTGCTGAGCATGCCGATCGCTATGGGGCTGACCTGGAGTCGGTGTTTATTTCTGGCAACTCCGCAGGCGGCCACCTAGCAACAGTGGCCGGGCTTGCCACAGCCGCCGGCAGCTATCCGGAGCTGTTTAACGACCAACTTAAGATACGAGGAATTATTTCTTTGTATCCCGCCTACCAGCTGGCCCCGGCCCTGGGTCTGGCAGGCCGGGAGGATTTCCTCTATCCGGAGCTGCTTGTAGATGCCGTAAGTCCGCCCTGTTTGATTCTCCAGGGCGTCAATGATGTCATGGTACCGGTTGAGAATGTGCAGGCCTTCTCGGAGCACTACAATGCCTACCCAGAGGTAAACCTGGCGCTATTAAAGTTTCCCTTGGCCGGGCATTCGGCTGACATACATTTTGGCGGTATATACAGCCAATTGTTTAATCATTACATGCTGCGGTTCCTTGAACTTCATAAATGAGCCCTGACATGGTCACGGAGGTGCGCTTGCGCCGCCGTTAATGCAGAAGCTTCCGGTTCCCCCAGTACCGCACGGAAAATTTCGATTCCGGTGTCATAAGCAAGCCATTGATACTCAAGAGCATGCTCGAGTACATATACTAGGTCAACCTGTGCCTGGCCCGGGTCAGCAGCAAGCGGCGCAACAAGTATCTCACGCACTTCCTGGACAATTTGGTGCCGGACAAGCTTCTCCTGCTGCTCAATAACCTTATTCATCCTCGCAAAGTATTCCTGAGGCAGCCGCCAATCGGCGACCGCAACATTCTCCCGCAGGTGGTTTGGATCCAGTGGGCCGGTAAGTGCGGTTGTTACTCCTGAATGCTGCAATACCCAGGCAATTGCAATTTGGGCCGGGCTTTTGCCGAATTTGGCGCCAATAGCTGCCAGTTCATCCGCCAAGCGCAAGCCTGCTGTCAGTTTCGCCCGTCTGAACATAGGGTCCAGCTGACGGATATCGCCTGAGGCAAATCGGGTTTGGGGCGTTACCTTTCCAGTCAACAATCCCCGGCCGGTAACACTGAAAGCAATAATCGCAAATCCCCACTTTTCCTGCAGCGGCATAAGTTCCTGATAACGCAGTCGCGAAACTGCGTTCATCTCTGCCAGCACGGTGGCAACTGAGCCAAATTGGACATACTCTCTGACCCTGTCCACCGGCAGATGACCAACACCATAGGCGCGGATTTTGCCTTGGGCTTGCAAACTTTCCAAGGCAGCGACAGTCTCTGCCACCGGCGTATCGGGATCGTCAAAATGCACTTGCAGCAAATCCAGATAATCAGTGCCTAGACGGCGGAGACTCTGTTCACAACTGGCCATCACATGTTTCCGGGTAAGCCGGACCTTCCCGTCATCAGTCGGCCCCACTTTGGATGCGACGAGAATCTTATCCCGAAATGACGCTACAGCCCGACCCAGGGTAATCTCGGTATCTCCGTAATTACCGGCAGTGTCAAAAAACCTAATGCCCAAATCATAGGCCAATTGAATTTGACTCAGCTTCTGTTGCTCTGATAAACAGTTTCCATAAGCTCCTGCCAATGCATAACAGCCGTAGCCCAATTGGGGCAGAGTAAGGTCAGTCATTGTGACCACCTCCTTGTTGCACTGTTTCCACTTTATCAATCAGTAGTTGCAGCTTCCCCTTGACTTCACTTAAATTCCGTTCTAATTCCTCGATTTCTCCCAGCTTGCGCCCCAACTCACCGCGGATAAGAGTCAAGGCCTCAAAATCTAACTCTCCCACCGCCAAACTGCGATCAATCTGCGCATCCGCAGCCAACACCGTTCTGATTTCCTCCAGGCTGAACATCAATTTGCGCATTGCCAGAATACTTGCCAGCCTTTGGCAATCCTCACTTGAGTATACCCGCCTGTTTCCGACCCTGGCCGGCGAAAGCAAACCAATGCGGTCATAATAACGCAATGTCTCCACCGGTACCCCGAACTTTTCCCCTACAGCGCCAATTTGCATTTCAATCACCTCTGTCACTAGCATACCACCTGGAGTTGACTCCAGGTCAAGTGCAAATAACAAAGTACGTTAAACAGGGACCGAGAGGTCCCTGTTTGCTTAACCGAGGATTTTCAATTCTTTGGGAAATTTATTTAATAACTCATAACCGGTTTCAGTAATCAGGACATCGTCTTCAATCCGCACGCCCCCGGTTCCCAAGATGTTCAGGCCCGGCTCAACGGTGAAGGTCATACCCGGTTGGAGCAAAGCTTCGTTATCGCTGGTCATAGACGGATATTCGTGCACTTCGATGCCAATGCCATGCCCTACCCGAAGGCCACAGTAATCGCCATACCCGGCCCGGACGATAATTTCCCGGGAGGCCTGGTCGACAGCGCCAATCTTATTCCCCGGCTTGCAGGCCTCTACAGCCGCAAGTTGAGCTTCCAAAGTCACATCGTACATTTTCTGAAACTCAGGTTTTGCATATTTATAGGCAAAAGTGCGCGTTATATCTGAGCAATAGCCATTGTAAACTACGCCCAGGTCGATAAGAATCTGATCGCCAGGTTTCAACTTGGCGTCTCCCGGTACACCATGGGCATAGGCAGAACGGGGGCCAAACAGCATAATCGTTGAGAATGCCATCGGCGCACCCAGTTTGCGCATCTGATGTTCAACCTCGGCGGTAACTTCCAGTTCCGTAACCCCTTCGGTGAGAAGGCCGGCGGCGGTTTCGATTGCCTTGTCTGCCAGACGGGCTGCCTTGCGCATACTTTCAATCTCAACTTCATTTTTGATATTGCGCAGGGCAGCAATTTTCGCATCGGCGGCCACCAGTGTGGCGCCAGGGAAAATTCCCATCAGGGCTTCTGCCCGATTCATAGGCAAAAAGTCCTTTTCCACGGCAATAACCGGCTTGGCTCCCACTGCCCGTTCAGCATGCTCACGCATCAGTTCCCAGGGATTTTGGATATCGGTGTAACCAATAATCTCATGCTCCCAGCCTGCGTCCCGAACCCGCTCCCTTTCCATTTCGGGACAGACAACAAGTGGGGTATCCTCAGGGAAAATCATCACCCCCAAAAGACGTTCATGAGGGTCACAGTAGAAGTTACTGAAGTAAAACACGTTGGCAATTGAGTTTATAAAGCCACAGCTGTAGTTTTCTTCTTTCAACCAACGGGAAAAATTAGATAACTGCTTGGACATTTGATCAATCCTTTCAGATGTTCTTTCTAAATTACTTCTAGCTACTACCCGGTTACTCCTTGTCAATATGTGAAAAAAAGAGCCAGCGAATTAGTAACCAATCAGCGTATGGTCTCCAGAAACGCTTCGATATGTCCGTAATGCTGGGGATAGTGGCCCCAGGTGTTGCTGGCGAGAATCAGCATCGGATCCCAGTCTGCGGGCATTCCCTCAATCAGGTTCGGATCGAGCAGCGCTTTTGGCTCCACAACTTCAACCGTCGAAAGCAGCTGCGCAAAACCGCTGCGATACATTTGTAAAACCTCATCTAATGACTTAAACCTGTACTCTTTAAAAATCGCTTCGTTCCGTTCATCCTGAGGAAGCTCCCAAAGGGACGACCCCTCCAAAGTCAGGTTTGTGAACATTTCTGCCATTTCCCGCTCGTACCAACTAATGTGGGCGAGAATATCCTTCACAGACCATTGCCCACATACGCCGGGTGTATTCATGTCTTTTTCGTCAACCCGGGAAACAAGCATGTCCCACTCTTTGCGTCCCTGCAACAAATTATTAATGGCAATGCTGACAATCCGGTTTTCCATCCAATCATCTCCTTGTCCGGGTAGAGCTTGGCGCCTACCCAATTTTTAATCTCCTGTGGCGCTCAATCAGACCGCCAGCTATTCGCGATCTTTTTTCTTCTTTTGCTGCTGCGATGCTTCTAAGCCTCAGCCGATGGCGACGCCCAAAGCCAGCCCCAACGCCAGGTTATCAAATAAGAGGCCGAAAATCAGCCCAAGGGACATGCCTAATGAAATATACATAACTTCACCCTTTCTACTCGGTCATCAACCAATCAGGATAGTCCCAAAATCTCCCGAATCTGCTCCTCTGTCAAAGTTGACAACAACTGCTCCCCGGGTTTAATCACGCGATCAAACAGCTCCTTCTTTTGTTGCTGCAGAGCGTAGATCTTTTCGTCAATCGTGCCCATGGCGATGAATTTGAGCACCTGCACCGCCCGCTCCTGGCCGATACGATGGGCCCGGTCGCTGGCTTGGTCCTCCACTGCCGGATTCCACCAGAGGTCGTAATGAATCACCATATCAGCGCCAGTGAGGTTGAGGCCGGTGCCCCCCGCCTTCAGGGAAACCAGGAACACATCCCCATCACCGTTGTTGAATGAACTGGCCATTGCCAGCCGCTCTGCCGCCGGCGTGGCGCCGTCCAGGTAATAGATTGTACGTCCATCTCCCGACAAAGCAGTCCGAATCAACTTCAGCATGCTTGTGAATTGAGAGAATATCAGCAGCCGGTGTCCGGCAGCCAGACTGTCGGCCGTCACCTCCTGAAGCTGCTCCAGCTTGCCGCTGCCCCCGGTATACCCCTCCAGGAAGAGGCCGGGATGACAGCAGATCTGCCGCAAACGCATCAAACCGGCAAGAATCTTCACCCGGCTTTTGTCAAACCCATCTTCCGCCAGCGCTACCGCCGCCTCGCCGCGGATTTTATCAAGCCAGGCCAGATAAATCTTTTTTTGCTCCCGGGTAAGTTCCGACAACATTCGTTGTTCGGTTTTAGCCGGCAGCTCCGGCAATACGTCCTTTTTTAGCCGCCTGAGTACAAACGGAGCAACACGTGCTGCCAGGCGTTGGGATTGTAGCTCATCGCCATTTGCCACACCCTTAGCGTATTTGGCGATAAAGTTTTTGTAACTGCCGAAGAAACCGGGCATCAAAAACTCAAAAACGCTCCACAACTCGGAAAGAGAATTTTCTATCGGCGTCCCCGTGAGGGCAAAATAGCGCCGCCCCCGCAAATCCCGGGCGGCCCGAGCAGTCAGCGAGCCCGGGTTTTTAATGTACTGGGCTTCATCCAAAATGCAATGACTGAATGTACAATCACGATATAGATCCCGGTCTCTACGCAACAGGGCGTACGAAGTAATAGCAACATCCACCCCCGCGAGACTCGCCACTTGGCGCTTTCTCTCCTCTTTGCTGCCGACGATCAACTGGACTTTCAGGCCAGGCGCGAAATTTGCCAGCTCCGCCTGCCAGTTGTATACCAAAGATGTGGGCGCCACAACCAGAGCAGGATCTGCGTTCACTTCCCGCTCCGCGGCCAAGAGCGCAATCATTTGCACCGTCTTGCCTAGCCCCATCTCATCGGCGAGAATGCCGCCAAGATTACAGGCGCTCAGGGTTCGCAACCAATGATAACCAGTGACCTGGTAATCCCGCAAAGTCGCGGTGAGAGTTTCCGGAACCGGAAACTCTGCCTCTCCCGCCTCGCGGATCGTCTGGAGAAAGTTGCGCAGTTCCCGGCCACGCTGGACCGACTGGAACTTGCCGTCCCGGAACCAAGTATCGAAAGCCAGCGCTCGGTAACGGGGAAGCTTTAGCACATCCTGGGTCAAATCTGCATCCGACAGCTCCAGGTCACTGATGAGCTGAGCCATCTCTGTGAGCTCTTCCCCGGCAAAATCAATGAAGGAGCCGTCCCGCAGTCGATGATAGCGTCGTTTTTCCCGCAGGGCCCTTAGCACGGAAGAAAGCTCAGAACGCTCAATTCCCTCGATATCGAAATCAAACTCCAATAAATTATTCTCATTATTTAGTTCCATGCGTCCCCGCATACGGGGAGTAACAAGCAGTCGCTTTGCTGCCAATCTGTCACTATAATAGACGGCGCAGATTTTCTGTAGCTCGGGAACAATCTCAACCAGGAACTCAAACATTGCTTCATCGCCCTCTAGATGTAACTCCTGCCCAAGGACAGTGAACTGAGCCCGCTCCAAAAACTCCATTAATCGGTGTTCGGTTTGCCGGTCCCTGACCATGATCTGACCGGCAGGCATTTCCGGCTCCCCGCCAAGGGGGTTAAAACTATAGTCGCCGTATGTGTATTCCAGCCGGGCAGCCAGCCCCTGCTCCCACAAATCCAAAAACATTTTCGCCGCCAGGGGCGCTCGATAAAATACCGACTCTAATTCCTTGTCAACTTTCACAGCCGCCGACTTCTGGAGCAGGGGTAACAGTTCTGAAGCAAAGCGGCTGCGGTGTCCGGAAGGAATGATAATTCGCCCCGCTTGGGATTGCTTTAAGCCGTAGTAAAGGGCTGGAAGCACCGCGTGCTGTTCACCGGATATTCTGAAGACAGTCCCCTTGAAAAACCAAAATTTCCCCCTCCGGTCCAAGGGTACCACCCAATCCAGCACATCTACGGTTATTCCCAGTTCTTCTCCCTGAGCGCCAACCGCAACATTCAGGGGCAGATCCTCATCTCTTAGTGCCACCTCACGGTACGAGCGCCCATTGAGTACCAACGTAAACAGCTTGTCGCGCAGTAAATCCATAACCCGGGGCAGCATGGACGGCGCAAACAGTACGTCCTTGCGTCCGCCTACCCTAGCGCCCTGTTCCCGGGCCAACATATTTGTGTCCAGGATTGCCGCAAACAACCGCAACAGCTCTTCATCTTCAGAGTCAAAACAATGGTGGCGGGGGTCAAAGGTAAATTCTTTTCCAAAATATAGCGGTTGCTCGCTGTCCATGGCCTGCACCAACTCGCCGACATCTTTGACTACATACAGCCTGTCCAGACCAACACGAAACCCGAGGCTGTATCTGGTGCCGTAATAGTTAGCATCATATTTAATTATCGCTTCCAGATTAAGTTGTTCTCCAGCAACCAAGGTTTCCCCAGTATCGGACAAAAGGCCAAACATATTATCCGCCACCTGTTCAGCTCTGGCCCGGCTCGGATCCCAATCGGGAAACTTGTCCCGGACTGTTAGAAGCAGAGCGACAATATGCTCGCAATATCCGAAATAACGGGCGAATGCGGAACACTGGCAGGTGGCGTTAACCACATCGCCCTGGGGGGTCAATTGTGCCGTAATCCGGTAGCGCCAGGTACCCCTGATATAGCCGCAGAATACTCCCCGAACATCCTCTACTGCAACATCTTCCACCAATCCGGAGCGATAATATTCAACCCCTGTCAAAAATACAGCCCTGCGTTGACAGCCACCGGCAATTTTTTCAGTTGTTAAATTCAGCATCGCCATCACCCGTTAAAACCATAATATCTAATTTTAACATATAATTGCCGTCAACAGGTTTTATATCATCTCTAGTCTTTACTGAGTATTGATGCAGGAGAATCTATCCAAATAGAGAAAGAATATTTATTAATCTTTGTCCGAAACGGCTTAATATCAATGTTACGGATTTGAAGGCTGTCTGAAGAAGCCCTACACCATTTACGAGTTGAGTGAAACTCTCCATCAGACACTTAGTTAGTTAGTTTGACTGCTCTGCAGCTAAAGACTATAATTGGAATGTACTTAGTGAAAGGAGGGACCTTGCATGTTATACGGTGACTGGTTTGTTGTAACCCGTACCCAAGTATCCACCAACGCAAACACCATGGGAGTAATATGTACTTTTTTAACACCCAAGGTCCTTGAGCGCTAAGTAATATTATTATGCACTCAAACCGCGGGTGTTGGCCCGCGGTGTTTTATTTTGCACGGACGTACAGGAAATTTCCCTGTACATCTGTACGCAGCCGCGGGCAAGCCCGCGGTTTTTTGTGTTTCGAGGAGGAATGAAGGATGAAAAAATATTTATCAACGATTAAACTTTCTGCTACCCGCGCCTTTGATGGCGGCGTTTTGTACATCCTCAGCAACTATGTGCTACAGGTAGCACAAATGATTATTCTCATGCTAATTTGGAGGTCGCTTGCTGCCCAGGGCGCCGACCTTGGCGGTTTTACGTTGGAACAATTACTTGTCTATACATTGCTTTCATCGATATTCAGGGAGCAGCTAAATATCACCACCCCGGCAACGACAGCTTTCTGGGAAGGCGCGATTATTTCCCGCTATACTCGCCCGGCGCCTGTGTTGGCCCAGCTGACTTCAGAGACTATCGGCAGCTGGATTCCCGGTCTTCTGCTATACACCCTGCCGATGCTAATAGCTGCTCCATTCCTGAACATTGAGTTTTTCTCCAGCATGCTTGCCAATGGTCCCCTATTCCTTGTTAGTTTCACCCTTGCCCTGGCTTTGGGTTTTGCCTTTGATTATCTGTTTGCATCGCTGGTCATCCACCTGAAGAACGCCAATTACACTGCCTACGCGATTAGACAGGCGATTATCAGACTGTTTTCCGGCGCCATTATTCCCTTTGCGCTTTTGCCCTGGGGCCTAGGCAACATTCTGGAGCTTCTGCCCTTTGGTTCAATTGCCAGCGCGCCGCTCCTGATTTTTGTCGGCGCCGGCGATATCTGGCGTTTGCTCGGCTTGCAAATCTTTTGGAACCTAGTCCTCTGGCCGGTGGCGTTACTTGCGTTCCGGCGCAGCGAAGAAAGGATGGTGTCCTATGGGGGGTGAAATCAGACAGTTATTACGCCTCTGGGGTGCCTACGCCCGGCTTGACCTGACTTGGTTTTTGCGAGACACAAAATACTGCATCTATAACATTATTGCCGACACTGTATCTAGTCTTTCAGCAATCGCCGGCGTGTTCCTGCTGGCAGAACAATTTGGCGGGATTGGCGGTATGGATAAACTGCAAATATTGTTCATGTTGGGGTACGCGACAATCTGCGATGGAATCATCTTGATGTTTTTCTCTATGAATAACATTGCCTGGATTAGCCGCCTGATTGGTCGCGGCCAATTAGATCATCGCCTGATACAACCCGTGCCGCTTTGGAAGCAATTTTTAACCGAGGGCTTCATCCCGGTGTCTGGAAACAGCATGCTCCTATGTGGAATCGGTATTACCATCTACGCGGCGTCCCAACTTGGCCTGACAATCAGCGGGCCTTGGTTGCTGCAATTTGTGTTTCTAATGCTTTGCTCCGTAGCGGTTATTCTCAGTTGTTCCTTTATTGCCGGCAGTGTGGCCTTCTATGCCCCGGTGGCGGGAGAGGAAATTTCCACAACTGCGATAAGTTTGTTTGCAGCCCTAAAAAGCTTTCCTTTAGACGGCCTCTCAACAGCCGCCCGAACGGTGCTATGCACAGTGCTGCCGGTGGGCATGGCGGCCTGGTTTCCTGCCAATCTACTGTTGGGCCTGCCTCCTGCAGGGTTTCCCGAGACCCTGCTGATTATCCTGACAATTATCTTCACGCTCACAGCCTCAACGCTGTTTAGGAAAGGAATGAAACATTATGCAAAAAACGGTTCAATCCGCTATGCAGACCGGGGACACCACCGTTAGACTTAACAGGGTCTCTAAGGAATTTGTGCAATGGCAACGCTCCGGAAAAGCGACAGAAATCCTCAAAAATCTGTTTCACCCCCAACAACGGGTGATTTCCGCGTTGAAAAACCTCTCGCTGGAAATAAAAAAAGGTGAGTTTGTCGCCTACGCCGGTGCCAATGGTGCCGGCAAGAGCACAACGATTAAGATTCTATCTGGAATCATGCAACCCACCCGGGGCCAGGTCTCGGTCCTGGGCTTAAGGCCGGAGCGCGACCGGGTGCGCCTGATGCGGCGAGTGGGCATTGTCTTTGGACAACGCACCGAGCTCTGGTGGGATCATCCTGTGGCTGCGAGCTTTGAGTGGAAAAAAAACGTCTGGGACATACCGGAACAGAAATACCGGGCTAATCTGGCGCTGGTTACTGAACTCCTGGGTTTGGGTGACCTCCTCAATACCTTTGCCCGGGAACTAAGCCTTGGCCAGCGCATGCGCGCAGATTTGGCACTGATGCTGCTCCATGAACCGGAACTGATTTTCCTCGATGAACCAACCCTGGGATTGGATGTATTGGCTAAACGACAAATGATTGACTTCCTCAAGCGTATCAATCAGGAACGTCAAACCACTATAGTGGTAACCAGCCATGACATGGATGACCTGGAGGAGATGGCCCAGCGAATCGTCCTGCTCTCCAAAGGTGAGCTGGCATTCGATGGCAGCTTTGAAGAGTTGCGGGCGATTGCCGGGAATATCTGTCGCATCCGCCTCACCCGCAGCCACAACGGCGTCCTGAAATTTAACGGTGGCCAGTTGATTACGCAACAGAATAATATCTACGAGTATGAATTTGATACCTCGCAAACGCCGATGCAAACAATTTTCACCCAGATCTCTGCCCTAAGTGGAATTATGGACATCGAAATCCGGAAGGCCCCCATTGAACAAATCGTCGCCGGCCTCTACAATCAGTGGCGTGTATCTGCGAAGTAGCTGGCAAATCTTGACGCAAATAAAGGGTCTCTCAGCGTGAGAGACCCTTTATATTTATTCCGGTCGGGGGATGTCAGTGATTGTAAAGCTATATTCAACAGTCTCCGACGCCCACAGGTCGACAGCAACTGTTTTAGGAGGTGGCGATGCAACTGCTGCGGTGCCAAGCGCCAAAACTAGCACCAATGACAACAAAATAATCCTTTTCAATCGATGGCCTCCTCATCAGTAATTAACAGCAATTTAAATCTATTTATCCTGAATGCGCCCGAGATACTCCCCCTTTTTAGAGAATACTTTAAGATGCGGAAAGTATCTCCCAGAAAGTATTAACAATGTATGCAAAATTGAATACTAGAATGCCTGTCTTAAAAAAATAAAAAAGAGCAGCTTTGCTGCCCTAATTATCGCTGCTGGTATAACTATGCAAAATATCCTTTAAACCTTCAGTTACGCGGATTTCTCCGTCAGGCATCACCCAAAATGCTTCCACGTCATCCAGACTGTCAGCCAAAGCACGACTCTTCTCATATGGCAGCAGGAAAAGCTCTGTCGAAACCAGGTCAGCATAACCGGAATCTTCACACACCACCGTTACGGCGCGATAATAATCGGCTGGCATTAATGTCACCGGATCGATTAGATGATGGTACTTTTGTCCATCGACATAGTAGTATCGCTGATAGTCACCACTGCTGACAACAGCGCCATCATTAATATAGACCGTGTCTAAATTCCTATCGGCAGATACCAAATGACTGTCGGGATCAAAAATACCCACACTCCAGTGAGCACGCTGACCGCCCAGGGGTTGTCCTATGGTGCGAATGTTGCCGCCGGCATTGATTGCGCCGGATTCCAGGCCAGCGGCCGTCAATTCCCTACCCACCAGCTCGGCGGCATACCCCTTGGCAATCGCGCCTATATCGAGACGCATTCCCACTTCGCTTAAGAAGACAGTGTTATTTTCCTCATCCAATTGGACATTTTCCATTACAGCTAATTCTTCTGCCTGACGCAATGCTTTTATGGGAGGTATTTGCGCGGTTTCGGGAAAATCCAGGCCCTCGGTGCGGTAATCATGCCATATCTTTAGCACCGGTCCCAGGGTAATATTCATTCGTCCATGGTGCGCAAAATACCACTCCTTGGATATTTTGATCAAATCAAATAATTCCTGCGCAACGGCCACCGGTTCAATGCCGGCATTATCATTGATAGTTTTTATATTGTTCACACCTGGATAATCATTATAGAGATCATAGAGCTTGTGCAGCTCCTGAAAACGTGCCTGAACGCTTGAGAAGTAAGAATCAAACTCTGCTTCGGTCTTTGTATAGGCAACAAATGATACCATCGTATCGAAAGTATCATAAAAACTGTTGGTGTAGCGAGTGAATTCAGATTCCTGGTCGGGTTCACAACCCGTTCCGAGCGTAATAAATATGGAAACAACAAGCATTGCCACAAATGCATTCTTCAAAGCTCTCACCCCCTGTGAGATAAAATCACTCCCCCCGCCCGGGGGGAGTGAAAGTGATTACATGAACTTAGTTACGGTTTGCGTATGCTTTTTCGACAGCCGCGATATAACTTTCAACGGTGATTGTAACAGCTGAGGTCAGCTCGGGCACATCAGGAACATGCTGGTGGGCTTCGTCAACAACTTTGACGTTCAGATTCTTGATCTCTTCGATAGTCTGGCCAACCATCCACTCTTCAAAAGCGGCGATTTGCTCAAACCACTCTTTGTCGATGTCGGAAACCCGCTTCATGTTGTAGTCATATTTCAGTTCCTTCTTGGTCTTAATTTGTGCATTCCGGTTGGCTACCTTGCCGTCTTCATCAAAGGGAATGCGGACCTGGGCGTTGTCAATCTGGGTGCCAACAACCTTGCCGTCCTTGTCAAAAGCGGTTCCGGCATAAGTGGTGTCTACCTGAGCTTGGGCAGTAACTTCTTCACTAGCGTCACGGGACCTGGCCATGCTAATGGTGTGTCCTAAGCCAATGGTGTCGATTCCGCTGTATTCCACTGCATTTTCCCATGCCTTTTCAAGCGCGGCAATGTAGCTTTCGACAGTAATTGTTACAGTTGAAGTGAGCTCAGGAACATCGGGAACGTGCTGATGGGCATCGTCAACGACCTTAACTTCTAGATTCTTGACTTCCTCAACAGTTTTGCCAATCATCCACTCTTCAAAAGCGGCGATTTGCTCAAACCACTCTTTATCGATGTCGGAAACCCGCTTCATATTGTAGTCGTATTCCAGTTCCTTCTTAGTCCGGATGGTGGCGTTGCGATCGGTAGTGACCTTCATGTCTTCATCAAAGGCGACTCTAACCTGGGCAACGTCGATTTGAACCGCGGTGATTTTGCCATCTTTGTCAAAGGCTGCTACGGCGATGGTGGTGTCAACCTGGGCTTGTGCTGTTTGCTCGTCAGAAGCATCCCGTGATTTATCTATAGATGTAACAGAGCCAACACCCATTTTAACAGCGCCATCATCTGATGAACAACCGGTGAAAACTACTGCGAACATACTGAGTGCCAAAAAAACTACAAGAGCTTTTTTCATGTGATTACCTCCCTAGATTATGTTATTGATTTCACAAGTTCATATTAGCACAACGTGAAATTTGTTACAATACATTTATGTAAACTCTGATAAATTATTTTTCACAGCAAAAAAAAGAGCAGCCGTGGCTGCTCGTTTCCCATTTATTTTCGCGATAAAGCGAGGGTGCCAATTGTCAAAAAGGCGCCTGCGACCCAGATAAAATTCGCCTGGAAAAAGTGGACCGCTTTTCCCACAGCTGGAATGACTTTGATTACCCTGCCGACTACGTCTTCACTGAAGATCGTCTTCTTGTCAGGAGTGGCATTGGCGTCGCCCTGGGTGCGATAACCCGTCCGCCCAGTATTATCAAAATCGGGATTGACTTCAATGATTCTATGAGTTGTGATGCTGCCGTATTCCCGGCTGTAGTAAGTTATAATATCACCTGCGGCCAACTCGTCGGCGCCAACTCGTTTGACTACAGCAAGGCTGCCCAGAGAAACCGTGGGTTCCATGCTACCGCCGGTGACATGAAAGAGCGTATATGCCGTTATGCCTCCACCGGAAGAAAAATTTCGGGCAAAGGCAACGCCGGCAAACAACAAACCGGTGAGCAACAATATAACAACCACAATCCGTACAATCTTTTTCATTGCTATTGCCCCCCTTTTTATCAGTGTATCTTGCACGGGAACTTTCTAGTATTAGCACAATGCCCACCAGGCGTGGGAACTATGCGTATAAAGTACTTGGGCTTTCCCCAATTACTGCTGGATTATTGCTAATATTTTTGGGCATAAAAAAAAGCCTCATTCAATTGAGGCTTTATCATTTTGCTGCAGGCCAATCTTCTCTGCGAAACGAAGCATTTCCGCGTCATTTGTCAAGCGCAGCTTCTCTTTTATCGAACCTTTATGCCTGTCCACAGTCTTCGGACTGATAAACAACAAATTAGCAATTTCTTTGCGGCTATGGCCCCGGGCATAAAGCTGGAACACCTCCCGTTCCCGGGAACTCAGGTTCTCATATGCCTTTTGAGCAACGTCTTGTTGGGGTTGGCTGAGAAAATCGTCGACCACCGGCTGTAACACCGCCGGACTCAAAAACACTTTGTTCTTCTGGGCCGCATCCATTGCCAATTTTAATTCTTCATAGGCGCTGTCTTTTACTACATAGCCATTGGCGCCGTTTTTTAGCGCCTGCCGGGCATAAACACCATTCGCGTGCATCGATAGAACTATCACTTTTGTGTTTGGATTCTTCTTTTTAATTTGATATGTAGCTTCCAGACCATTGATTCCTGGCATTTCTATGTCGATTATCACCATGTCAGGGTCCAGCTTGTCGATTAAGCGCACCGCTTCCAGACCATCACCCGACTCCTCGATAATCTCCACGGCGGAGTCTTTCTCCAATAATGACCGCAAGCCCTGGCGAAAAATCGGATGATCATCGGCCAACAAGACTTTCATTGCTCCACACCTCCAATGGGAACAGTAAATATTATCAGGGTACCCTGCTCCGGCCGGGAATGAATCTGCAGGCTGCCAGCCAACAAGTTTACTCGTTCCCGCATTCCCTTTAAGCCCAAACTGTCGCTGCTTAAGGCAGCGCTGACATCAAAACCAACACCGTTGTCTGCGATGCGCAACTTGACATCATCCTTTCCCATCTCAAAATTTATGTCCACCTCTGTTGCCTGGGAATGACGCCGGACATTGGTAAGGGCCTCCTGCAAGCATCTATAGAGCGCAAGACTGACGATCCGGGTCAGCTGCCGGCAATCATCGGAACAGTGAAACCTAATTCGCAAAGCTGAGCGTGCCTGTATGCTCTCCACTAGACCCTGGGCCGCAGAGCAAAAGTCCTCATTTTCCAGGGCGGGCGGCCTCAACATGCCCGCTGTATTGCGGGTGCTGTTTATAGCGCCTTGCACCAAATCAATTGTTGCAAGATACCGGGAGCGCAGCTCCGAATTCCCAGCAATCAATTCCTCGCCCATAAGCTGCAAATCCAACTTGAGCGTCGTCAATGCCATTCCCACTTCATCGTGCAGGTCTCTGGCGATGCGTTCCCGCTCTTCTTCAAATGCTGTCAGTAACCGCAGGGATAAGTGACGCAATTCTTTATAGCTGATATTGAGCCGACGTTCAGCTTCGATTTTTTCCTGCTGCAATTTGCTCATAGACAACAGACGTTGAATACGATATAGAAGCTCCTGCCAGTTCATCGGCTTGACAATAAAATCCTCTGCACCGGCCTCAAAAACCTTGTCAATTGTGTCCCCCGCCTCCATACCGGTAAAGGCCAGCACTGGAATCTGCTTGTTCCGGGGCGATTGTTTCAAGTGGGTGCAGGCGGTAAGCCCATCCATCTCCGGCATCTGCAAATCCATGAGAATGATTCTAGGGCTCGCGGAGGAGACCAAATGAAGAACATCCAGGCCGTTAACGGCCTCTACCACATTGTAACCTTCTCTTTTTAACACTTTTGATATCAAAGTCCGGGTTGCTCTTTTATCGTCGGCCACCAAAACTGTAATGTTGTCATTTTCGCTCATAATAAGTCACACTCCTAAAGACTATCCCGGTATTGCTTTATTCGCTCGATTTCCGCTTCCAGTGTGTTTAAAATCTCAGCCAGCAGTGAAAACTCAGCGTGCCGGGCCATGGATTCCAGTCTTTTGGCCTCGCGGTAACCCTGCCAGGCAGACAAATTACCCAACTCACCCTTAAGAGCATGGGCGGAACGAGCAAGCTCCTCCCGATTGCCATTCTTAATCTGGGCACGCGCATTCTCTATGTCAGTCTCTGCCTCTTCCAAAAAGATTGTCAATACCTCGGTGAGTAAATCTTTATCCGCCAAGATATGATTATCACTAAATTCAATGGGCGGCATTTCGAGTGGTTCTTTGCTCATGCTGGTTGTTGAAACAGCCTTTTCAATTGCTGCATACAAATCTGGGGCATTAATCGGTTTGGGCAAAAAATCATCCATTCCTGCTGCAATGCAGGCCGCCCTGTCTTCAGGGCGAGCATGGGCAGTCAGGGCAATGATTGGTGTTCTTCTGCCTAACCGGGTTTCCAAACGGCGAATTTCCGCAGTCACCTCGTACCCATCCATAACTGGCATCTGGATATCCATTAAGATAGCATCAAACTGACGCTGGGCGATTAAGCTCAGGGCGTCATCGCCATTGCTCACCGATTGACTCAACCACCCCTTCTTTTGGAGCATTAACTCCAAAAGACGCTGATTCATCAGTTTATCTTCAACAATTAAAATATTGACATCTACCGACAAACTCCGGTTGATTTCAGGGCTGGTCGCGGCAGCAATTTGTTCTGAACTTGTGTGGGTCCCTGTCACAGTGTTGGCTACCGCAGTCAGCAACTCATTCCAGCGCACTGGTTTGAGTATAGGCTGAAAGCATCCTATACTCTTCAGGGCCTTGGTTGCTGTGCCCAGCGCCAGGGGCGAAACAACAACCACAAACCGCTCCGGGCGTCCGACTCCGGCTTCAGCCAAATGTTTGGCAGCGCCCAATCCCAAGAGCACTACATCCGGTTGAAAACTCTCTTTAGAAAGAAGTTCCTCAGCCCGACTGTGGCCATAGGCAACACAAACTTCCATGCCTACATATTCCAGATACTGCGATACAACTTTTGCCGACTGTGTTGGCTGGGGACAGTCCACTAACAAACAATTCTTGCCCCGGAGCTTGCCAAATGAGTGCTGGATGGGCCGGGCATCTTCTGGCAGCATATCCAGGGAAAAGTGAAAATTGCTGCCACTGCCGATGGTGGATTGAACTGAAAGTTTCCCACCCATCAACTTCACCAGCCGTGAGCAAATCGGCAAGCCGAGGCCGGTACCCTGAAACTTTTTGGCGCTGCTGCTATCGGACTGATAAAAACTTTTAAACACCCGCGGTATTTCTGCTTGTTCGATGCCGATTCCGGTATCAATAACCTCACATTGCAATCGGGGGCGCTCCTGTGTACAAGTGGTCCGGGTGATCTGTAAATGTACCGAACCAGCCTCGGTAAATTTTATCGCGTTATCCAGCAAATTCACCAAAACCTGCTTTAGTCGTAACGAATCACCATTAACAGTTTGCGGAATTTCCGGATCAATGAAAACCGAAAGCTCCAGACCCTTGCGATAGGCCTGGACTCCCAGGGAGGAAACAACGCTTTCCGCCAACTCACGTAGATCAAAGGGCTGCATCTCAACTTCGATTTTGCTGGCTTCAATCTTTGAGAAATCGAGAATGTCGTTTATCAGACGCAGCAAGTCTCCGGCCGACTCGCGAATCATCGCCAACATTTCCCGCCGGGCGGGCTCAGTTTCATCAGCCAGAGCCAAGTCACCCATTCCCAATATTACGTTCAACGGCGTCCGCAGCTCATGGCTGACATTGGCAATAAACTGACTTTTAATCCTGCTTGCTCTGCGTGCCGACTCCACCGCTTTTTGCTGTTTAAATTCCAGGTGTTTGTAATCAGAAACATCCCGGATCACACCGACCACATAGCGCTGGCCGATAGGATCTGTAAACGGTGACAGTTTAGCGCTAAAAAACCTGGTTACGCCGTCGACGCTTGTAAACTGCCGCTCCACCACCTGCTCAGCATTAGTGGCCAACACCCGGGCATCCGTCTCCCGCATCTCCCGAGCCACATCTTCCGGAAAAATGTCCTCACCGCTGAGCCCCACCAGTTGTTCCGACTCTTTTCCCGCCAGTGTGGAAAATGCTGTGTTAACCATCACTATCTTGTGCTGACTGTTCGTTACAAAAATTGGATCGCCAACAGCTTCTATTATCCTGGATAGAAAATTCCTCGCTTGCTGCAGCTCTGATTCAGCAGTTTTCCGCTCGCCCATCTCCCGCAGTAGCTTGCCATGGGCCAACGCTCCCCGGAGAATGGCGGCGAATTTCCTGAATATCGGTTTTAGATTCTCCAGTTCCCTGTCGGTAAAAATTTCGGCAACCCGCCCATTAACAGCCAACTTCATTAGCCCGAAATTACCCAGAGCAATCAAGACAAACCCATGCCCCGTGCTGCCTGACAGCTCACAAATTCGCTTGGCTTCTATATGGTCCGACTCATAGATGATATAACTATCTGCAGCTACTCGCTGGTACATGCTGTGCTCTAAAGGAATTTGAGTAGTTCGAGTCTGAATAACCGTGGAGAAAATCCGGGATAAAGTATTCTCCTCGCCGGTTTCCGAGAGATAATTATCCCGCACCCAGACTGAGCAATAAGCCAGCTGTTTATACTCCTGCAGCTTGGCAGTAAAACGGCGGCAATTTTCTACGAAATTCAGCGAGTCCCCAGCCACCAGCGCTAGCTCGTATAAAACTGTCATATCCTCAAACACAGGCTGTTCCTCGGTCATAACAACACCCCGCTATCCCAGGTCATACTGTGAGTATTTACATTATGACATGCTTCAAATTTTGATTCATCCCCTGCTAGCGAATGCCGGATAATCACTGTGTACTCATCACTGTTTGCACAGTCTCCAGCAATTGTTCCCGGCTGAAGGGCTTTGGCAAGCGATGGGCAATCGGCAACCGGGCGCTGTCAGCAAGATTTTCGGAAGCAGAAATAAGCAGCACTGGTGTCTCAATCGTCTTCTGGCGCATCAACTCCACCAGCATTTTGCCGTCCAAGGTCGGCATGTTGATATCCGAAATTACCAAGTCAAACTGCCCTTGCCCCAATTCAAAAAGGGCGGCAACACCGTCCCCTGCGGTGGTGACCTGATAGCCGGAATCTGCAAGATATCGTTCCAAAAGCGAGCAGATATTAGGGTCATCGTCGACAACCAACACCGAGCCCCTTGCAACCACCGGTACTTCCCGTTCCAAAACCCGGGCAATCTCCGATATGTCACATTGACAACTCTGGAGCTTGACGCGGCACTGCTCGATAAGCCGCTCTACAGCATGTCCCCTGATTTTCTCCAAAGCCAACCGTACCGATTCGGCGCCCGCTAACGCTGAGCGCAACTGTTCCGCAGTCACCAGGGAGTAAATAGCGGTATAGCCCATGTAGCCGGAGTTGCCGCATTTGGAACAACCCACAGGTCTGCATATTTCCCCGGTATAGTCTAAGCCATACTTACTGAGTCTGTACAACTCTTCCTCCATTGCCTGATAACGATGACTGCACTCCGGGCACAGTTTGCGCACCAGACGCTGACTGACCAGTCCGGATAAATATCGGGCCAGATCGTCCGTAGAAACATCCAGCGTCATAAGCAGTTCCAGCGCCGAAACAACTCCCTTGGCGGACATCGTACTGATAATCCCAGTTCCCTTCCGAGCACAGCTCATTGCCGCCTGGGCACTGGTCTTGTCCCGGATTTCCCCCAAAAACAAGAGGTCCGGTAATTTATTCAATGAATTGTTCAACAACTGCTGCTCGTCGTTGCCAGCTTTGCTGTTCACCTGTTGCTGATTGACATTTACCAGGAAATACTCAATCGGATTCTCTATGCTGATAATTGACAGGGATTCGCTGAGCTCGTTGACCAGTGAACTGACTGTGGTGCTTTTCCCCGCGCCATTGGCGCCGATAAACAAGAACAACCCCCTTGCTCCCCGGACCTGCCCGCGTAAATCCGCATCCAGCCCCGCCTCCATTCCCAACCCGCTAAGGCCAAGTTTAACAGCATCTTGGGCCAGCACACGCACATGCATGGTCTCGCCGATGGGCGTTGGCAGCGTCGAAATCCGCAAGCGGTAATGGTTAAATCCATAGTCAAAGGCGCAGACGCCAATCTGAGGGCTGCGCTTTTCAGCAATGTTCATCCCGCTGAGGGCTTTAAACCGGGAGATGACCCGTGTGGCAAGATTATCTGCCAGCTTAACCCTGTGCACCAGAAACCCGCTGGCACGAATACTAACCAGGCCGTTACCGGCTTCTGGCTCAAGATGAATGTCGCCAGCGCCCATGTTAATAGCAGTGGTGACCAGCCGATCCGACCAATATTCAACCGGGGTTTTGCTGAGCATATCCTCGAAAATCTGCGGTTCCGCAATCGCCATTTGATTCATGGCTTCGGGCGCAACTACCGCTGACAAAGAATCCATCAGCAACATGTCAAAGGGGTTGCTGAGCACTATCGTATCATCTTCCAGTATTACCACTTTATTTGCCCGGGAGAAGGATGCCGGCAACGCCTCCAGTTTTATCTTATCGGGCTCGATATATTGCACTAAGCGGAACCCCATATACTCGGCAATAAGTTTAGCCAGCCGGTTGTCGCTAATCCCTATCTCCCTTGCTGCAGCATATAAATCTCCCGATTTTGCGGCATTGAGACAGCTTTCCGCCTCGGAGGACAGCGCCAACTGCTTAACAACATGCTGAACAAAATCCACATGCTTGAGCTGGACAGGGGCCGAAGATCCGGCCTCGATGCTACCCCACTTTTGTTTCATATCCAGGTGTTTGGTCACTGTCTCCAACAGCGCATCCCTGGTCAGCGGCTTCACCAGATAGCCGGCGGCTCCTACTGCCAGGGCCCGGGCACGATCCTGCTCGCCATCCAATGCTGTTAAAAACACAACTGGCACAAATTGGTCCTCAAACTCTTGCTGCAGTCGCTGGCAAACCTGAAACCCGTCCATCCCCGGCATCAGGCCGTCCAACAGCACCAAATCCGGCACAGTTTCCTTTACCATCGCTAGCGCAACTTCGCCGCTGCCGGCGGCCAGAACCTCATACCCTTCAGGCTCCAGAAAACGTTGTATCAGCATGCTGATATTTTCATCGTCATCTATTGTCAAGATTATTGGTGTTTCCATACTCCGGCTCAACCTCCTTTAGGTACTCATCCAGCTGCCTGGTCAAATAGACGATATCATCCCGGCGCTCATTGGCAGCTGCAGCTTCTAGCGCATGGCCAAGCTCGGTAATGTAGTCGAAACCATAGCCACCGCCTGCACCCTTCAGCCGATGCCCCAGCACCTTAATCGTTTGATACTCCTCAGCTTCCAGAGCATCGCTAATCGCGCTTAAATCTCTGCGAACATTACCCAAAAATCCCGGCACAAGATCCAGGACAGACTCTGGCACTATCGGCTTTTTCGGGTTTGTCGGTATTTTCTCTGAAAACATATCCAGAACCTCCCTCAATCTTTGTTTCTTGATCGGCTTGGACAAATGGAAATCACATCCGGCGTCCAGACTCTTTTGTTTGTCTTCTTCAAACGCGTATGCTGTAAGGGCGACAACCGGAGTACGCTCGGCCCCGGCCAGCCCCTCCATCTGCCGAAGCGCTTCTGTCGCCTGAAGTCCGTCAAGTTCGGGCATTTGCATGTCCATGAGAACAAGATCATATTTCTTGGCGGCAAACATTGCCAGCGCCTGGCGACCGTTTTCGGCTTCATCCAGAGCATGACCGCTATTCTTCAACAATGCTCCGACCAACAAGCGGTTGTCCTCAGAATCTTCTGCCAGAAGTATCTGCAACGGACGCATAGGTTTCTTTTCAGCAACAATTCTGTTGGTTTCTTGCTTGCTGCCTGTAATCCTTTCCACGACAGCGACCAGCTCTCGTCTTTTAACAGGCTTGACAAGGTAGGTGTCTATTCCCGCTTCCCGGCATTTCTGGATGCTGGCGTTCTGCGATTCGGATGTCAGCATCAGTATCACTGGCTCCCGGTTTTCAGAGTTTAAACATATGTGCCGGGCAACGGACAAGCCATCCAAATCAGGCATTTTATAATCCAAAATCACTAGGTCGAAGGCCTGTCCCTGTCTCCGTCTGGCGCTTACTGCCTGCAAACACCCGCGCCCGCCATCGGCTTCGACAATCTCAACACCCTGCCGGCTCAAAATTTCCCGGATAATTAGCCGATTGGTTGCATTGTCATCCACCACCAGGCCGGTTAGTCCCTCCAGATGACGTTGTTCTATGTCTGGCTCTGTAAGCGGGGTGTACGCCAGTGTAAAGTAAAAGCGGCTCCCCTGGCCCGGTTCGCTTTCCAGCCAGATCCGTCCGTTGTTGGTAGTAACCAGAGAACGGGCGATGCCAAGACCAAGGCCGGTCCCCTCCCGGGTAGTTGACAGGCGGGAAAAACTGTCGAATATAAATTCTTGTCGGTCCCGGGGGATCCCGGGCCCAGTATCAGAAACCGTCACCTGAAGCGTTCCCGGTATGGATGCCTGCCTGTTTAACTGAACTTCGACATTAACTTCGCCAGACTCGGTAAATTTCACGGCGTTATTCACAAGGTTTACGAGTATTTGTTGGAGATGGTTCACGTCCCCCCGCCACGTTCGTGGGACATCGGGAGCGATATACAAAGTTAGTTCCAGGCCCTTTTGGTGGGCACGCACCGCCAGAAAGTCCAGATTACGTTCCAATGTATCTTCCAAATCAAAATCTGACTCCCTGACCTCGATACCGCCCGCCTCTATTTTCGACATGTCCAGGACATTGTTAATCAGATTCAACAAATGATCCCCAGCGGCCAAAGAGGTAGAGACATATTTGGCCTGCTCATCATTAAGAGGCGTATCCAGAAGCAACTCAGACATGCCGATTACCGCGTTCATCGGCGTTCGAATTTCGTGGCTCATGTTGGCCAGGAACTGGGTCTTTGCCCGACTGGCATTAAGCGCCTCCGCTTCCGCCAGTTTACGTTCAGTGATATTTTCATGGGCAATTATCACCCGCACAGGATTGGCGCCAGCACAGCGGGTCACCCGACCCATAAACCATCGTTGTTCTTCTTCACTGTGGCAGGGGTATTCCTGGGTGTAAGTATCAGCTTCACCATTGAGTACTGCTTCAATACCAGCGGCGAACTCTGCTGCCCCGTCGGACCATTTCCCCCGAGCGCGGTGGCAAACATCCAGATAGTTTAAACCAAGATTGGCCTCTGGCTCGCCTCCATTGTTAATAGCAAATGTTTTCCATGCTTTATTAGTTGCGATAATTTCTCCTGCTTCATCTACGATTGCAATATGCGCCGCGAGGCCGTCGACAATTGAGTGGGCGAAGCGCTCTGAACTTCGCAATGCCTTTTCATACTGAACCTGTTTGGAGATATCCGTAAACGTCACAACTGCACCAGTTATTTCCCCCCGCTGGTTGATTGGATTAGCAGAATAGATTACTGGAAACAAAGTTCCGTCTTTGCGTTGGATCATGCTTTTTTCATTGCGAGCGCCGGTGTAATTAGTGGGGTAGTGAATTTCGCACTGTTTCAAAGAAAAGCTGTTTCCCTGGCTATCCCTGTGCAGCAGAGCATGCATATTTTTGCCTAGCAATTCGTGGCGCTGGTAACCCAGCTGTTCTAAAGCTCTGCTATTAACGAACTCGCAATTTCCTTCCATATCGATTCCGTAGATACCATCGCCGGAGCTATCCAATAAAAGGCGATTATAGCGCTCCAAATCATGGACAACCTGCTGTGCCTTCTGATGCCAATGAATCTCCTTTTCCAATTCCGCCTGTTTTGCCTGCAGCACTTTTGTTTTCCTTTGAGAACCTAAAGTATGACTAAAAAACTGACAGCAGAGCTCCAGCAGTTGTTGTTCCTCCGGTGCCCAATCTATTGGCTTGTCGTTAAGAAAAAAACATAGCCCCTGTGGCTCAGTATCAGTGCCCAACGGGAAGACAACCATGGCATTAATACCATACTTGTTCACAAGTTTTCGCATTTCCTCACTCATCGTCAGTGACCCCGGGTCGTTGCTGACCGCGCGATACTGCCAATGGCTAAGAACTGAATCAACGATATACTTGGAGGACAGCTGGTATATCCAGTTAAGATCACCTGAGTCAACATTTCTACTGGCATGAATAGCGCCAAATCCATTGGGCTCTTCCAAACTCAAAACAAACCCGAATCGACAATCAAATACTGCACAGATATCTGCAAATTGTTTTTGCAAATCTCCGTCAGGCAGCAAGATTGTACGGATTCTTAATAACACATCAATTAAATTCATAAGTTTCGCCCCCGATTAGAATAGTGTTCTAGGCCTAACGTGAAAGCTCTGCGGACAACAACCTCAGCAGCTCGGCGCGCTTCAGGGGCTTTGCCAAATGACCATTACAGCCAGCCTCCATCATCGTCATGACCTCGTCATCATAGGCATAGGCGGTTAGTGCAATTAGCTTGACCGGCTGCCGCCCCTGGGCCCTCTCTATTTGCCGTATCAGCTTCGTCGCTTCTAACCCGTTGAGCTTCGGCATCTGTATATCCATTAGAATTAAATCATACAAATTGGTCTTAAACTTGGAAACAGCCTCTTGGCCATTACAAGCAATATCAAGTTGCACACCGGTGTTCCGCAGAAATGCACTGATTAACATTCGGGAGTCTTCTGAATCCTCTGCCAGCAGCACCCGCTCGCCACTACCTATAAAAGCTGGATGGCTCCCAGGACCAATGTTTTTTGAAATTGCAATCGTTTCCCGCAAATGTGCGTAAAGTTCCGCTTGCCGAATTGGCTTTGTCAAATAATTGTTAGCGCCAATTGAGGCGTTAAGGCAGAGAAACCGGTCGATATCCCCTGGCTTAATCAAGACCAGGACTTGTGCCTGTTCATACAATGACTGAATTCTCGATATACACTCCGCCAAGTCTGGGGTTTCCCAGGCAATGAGCAAGAGAACTTGTCCCCTGGGATTTCCCTCCTGGGCGAGGATAAACGTTTCAAATTCTAATTTATCGCCAAAACAATTAACTCGTGTGCCCGCGAGCATTGACCCGATTGCTTTCCTGGTCACCCAACAGCTGTCCAAGACAATAATCTCTCCAGCGAAGGCAGGTGGTTGCAACGGGGCAGCCATCTGCTCAGTGGCAACCAGCCGAGCATTGAAGCAAAATTTGCTGCCCTTGCCCGGTTCGCTGGTCACCGTAATTGTTCCGCCCATTAGGTGCACTAAGTGCCTGACAATTGAAAGTCCCAACCCGCTGCTGCTGCGAACCTCCCCAGCGCTGGCTTGATGTTGAGTAAAGGGTTCAAAAATATACACTTGTTTATGGACCGGAATTCCAATGCCTGTATCAGAGACCGAAAACAACAATTCATCGGGATTTGAACCTCGTGTTACCTGTAGAAAGACATTACCGTCGGAGGTGTTTTTTATTGCATTCTGCAGAAGGTTGATCAGAACCTGACGCAGGCGAATTGGATCTCCCAGTCGCTCTTCCTGAATTCCCGGCTCTATGTACCAGGCGAAAGCGAGGCCCTTTTTCAGCGCTGAGATCCCCATGTACTCACCAATTTCCTCAATCAGCTTCAGCACGCTAAATCTGGTTTCGGTCAGCTGCGTCGCCCCAGCCTCCAGTTTAGATATATCCATTATATTATTTATAAGCTCCAACAGATGATTGCCGGCAGTGGCAAAAACCCGGACGTAATGCTCTTGCTCGCTGGTCAGTTCTGTGTCATTCATCAGGTCACCCATGCCGATTATTGAGTTAAGGGTGGTCCGGATCTCATGACTGACATTGGCCAGGTACTGTCCCTTCAGCTGGTTTGCGGCCTCCGCAGCAGCAACTTCCTGACGCCAACGTGTTTCCTCGCATTTTTGAGCTGTAATATCTTCATGGCTGACAATAAACTGTTCTCCTGGGGCCTCCATCCGCCGAATCCGCCACAACCCCCACTTGTTTGAGCCCTGAACAGAACACATATGTTCAAATTCCCGCAGCTCTTCGCCGCTGGCAACCAGTGCCCCTAATTCCGCCAGCACCCGCTGACAGGCGGTATTTTTACCCCCGGACAACAATCCGCAGAGTTCGGCAAAATTACTCCCCACTAGTACATCTTTGCCTGCTGGCAGAGTCAATCTGTTCTGTATGCTTTCCAGCCAGGGATTGTTATAAGCCAAGATATTGGCTTTCGCATCGAGAACCAGTATTTGATTTGTCACACTGTCGCCGATTGAGCGCAGCAATTTCTCAGACACCTTCCGCTCCGCCTCGGCCCTTTTTTGCTCACTGACATCATTGACGATGGAAAACAATAGTGGCTTGCTGTCAGAGAAAATCGGACCGCTGTAGATCTCCACATCCCGCAGCTCTCCGGATGCCAGACGATGTTTCAGCAAGAAATGCTGATGACCAGACGCAATTGTCTGGTTAATGTTCGCCATAACTTCCTCCTGGCTCTGGATGTTAATGTCGGTCAACTTCAATGAAGTCAACTCTTCCCGGGAATAGCCGTAAAAATTACATGCGGCAGTGTTGGCGTCAACAATTTCCGTTGTGACTGTGTCAATGAGCAAAATAACGGCATGGCTAGTCTCAAACAAACTCTTACAAATCTTGCTACAGTCTTGATTAGCAACTTCACAATCCAATGCCGTCTGGCACAGCCCTATATAGCCCAGGAAGTCACCTGTTTCTGAGCTAAGCGGCTGCCCTTCTAATGTCACCCATTTATAAACCCCGTCACGATGCATCAGGCGGACAGTATGTGAAAACGGTTTTCGTCGCTCAAAATGAGTCTGAAACGTCTCCAGAAAAGACTGCAAATCCGCGCTGTATACACCCTGATACCACCCATTACCCGCTTCTTCAGCTGCAGTTTTGCCCCGAAACTGCAGCCATGCTTTATTGAAATACACGACTGTGCCATTCTGATTAGCATACCAGAGCGGCGCAGAAAGTACATCCCAACCAGGGGTCAAGATGGCAATTTCGGCCATTAATACACCTCCGCGCATAATTTTGCTTTACAAATCTAGACGAATACCAACTCTCACTTGTCAACATACAGTATAAACTCTAATTTAGTGTACTTTGACAAGCCTTACCCATTACCTCCCAACGACACACCCAAAAACAGGGGCAAAACCTGCTCAATATTAATGTCCCTAGTGCTCACAAAAAAGAACTGCCCGAAGGCAGTCCTTTAGGGATTATGGTTGATATAGATTATAGAAAACCAATTGCTCCAGTGACTTCTTGGCCTGGATTTTCGGGGGAGAATCCGGGTAACCGAAAGCGATAATCTCCGAGGCAATACTGTCTGCCGGTAAATGCAACAGGCTCCCTACTTTTGTAACATCAAAGTACGAAACCCAAGTCGAATAGATGCCAGCCGACAACGCCTGCAGAACCATATGGGTGCCTGGAATCTTCGTCTGATGCTCTTCCATATTCAGGCTGCCGTAAAGTTCGTTGTCCAGCGCCCGAAATTCCGCCGCCAAATGGGGAAACCGCGCCGCCTGCACATCTCTGCCTCCCCGTTCAGCCGCCACAATTACAGTTACCAAGACAATTAACAATGGCGCTGATTTCAACCAGCGCTGATTATAGGCAGCCTCGGCGACCTGGGCAATCAAGTCTTTATCGGTAAGTACACCAAATTTCCAGGACTGTTCATTTCCACCCGAGGGCGACAGCCTGCCCGCTTCTAATATTGATTGGCACCACTTCCTTCGGAATTGGCTTGTCGCTGAACTTGCGTACGCTACAACGTTTGGCGAGTAAATCCAGCATAAATCTCCTCCTCGTCTGAAAACATATTTCTTTTTGTCTCCCAAACCAGATAATCGCTTGCGTTTGTATACCAAATAGCCCAAAAGGGCTATTTTTTTTGAATATTTCACCCTCCAGCCTCATATATCTAGCTCACCTGCACAATTTTCAGACATCCCGGCATAATTCCGGAAAAAATTGGCAGAATACCCGCTACCAAAAAAATAAGGAGGTGCAAGAAACATGCGGAACAAACTCTTAATTATTACTGCCGCATTGGTGTTGGTTCTTACCCCAGGTATTGGGCAAACGGCTGAGAACTCTTGGGATAACTTGGTATGGGTAGACATGGCCAGTGACAAACCTGCCATCGCAGGCATAAACCCAATGGGGAATAATATATCTGGCAAACCCACTGCCTTGGACATCGTAGGTGAAACAGCAGGACGCTACGCAATAGATGAAAATTATATGTATTTTGAGCTTCATATCAATGGACTTGTTGATTTAGAAAGCAACCATCAATTATCATGGACTGCGCACTTTTTCCTGACCGACAAAACTTTCCCAAAAAACACCGGTGAGTTTAATCAGGCCATCTTGATGGTTGGGTTGCAAACTAGTAAAAGCGGCAATAAATCCGACATAAAGATTGTATTAGGTAAACTCGGAAGCCCGGGACAGAACCTAACGGTTCTCCGAACCTACAATCATGAAGATTACTATCAGTTGCCTGTTGACAGTAAGATAGTGCGCTGGAAAGTCCCCTTTAACCATCTCAAAGAAAATATCGATACTGCACTATATTACACCATGACCACCACAACCGATAACAATTTTGCGCCAAATACTGATTGGTTCGGCTGGCAACTCCTGGAGTTAGACGACGACAACGGCGATGACAATGGCGACGACAACGGTGATGACAATGGCGATGACAATGGTGATGACAACGGCGACGACAACGGTGATGACAATGGCGACGACAACGGTGATGACAATGGCGATGACAATGGTGATGACAACGGTGATGACAACGGCGACGACAACGGTGATGACAACGGCGACGACAACGGTGATGATGACACCGAAGAGAGCCTCCCGGTCACCGGTGGCGCCACCATGCCACTGTTTGCACTAGGCTACAGCGCAGTGGCAGCTGGCTTCTTGCTGCTTAAGCACTACCTGTAGGTTGATACCAACACTGACCAACCCTATTGGCTGGTCAGTGTTTTTTTATAGCGCTAATTCTAACCCCACTGGGCAATGATCGCTGCCCATTACCTCTGCTTCAATCTGCGCGTCCGTCAGTTTGTCTTTCAGTCGTTGTGAAACCAGAAAATAATCAATTCTCCAGCCGGAATTCCGCTCCCGCGCGTTACGCATATATGACCACCATGTGTATGCGCCGGTTTTCTCGGGATAAAAGTGCCGGAAAGTGTCAATAAAGCCTTGCTCCAAGAGCAGACCAAACTTCTCCCGCTCCTCATCAGTAAACCCGGCATTCTTCCGATTAGCAGCCGGATTTTTGATATCAATCTCTTTATGGGCCACATTCAAGTCGCCGCAAACAATAACCGGCTTTTGCCCATCCAACTCTCTGACGTAGTTACGGAAAACATCCTCCCATTCCATTCGGTAGTCCAGCCGGGCGAGCCCGCGTTGGGAATTGGGAGTGTAGACATTGACCAAATAGAACTCCTCGAACTCCAGGCGGATTACCCGCCCTTCCTGGTCATGCTCCTCAATACCCAGTCCGTATTCCACCGATACTGGTTCCCTGCGGCTGAATACCGCCGTGCCCGAATAACCTTTCTTAACAGCGTAATTCCAATACTGTCGGTAGCCAGGCAACTCCAGCTCCACCTGCCCCGGTTGCAATTTGGTTTCCTGCAGGCAGATAATATCGCTATCTGCCCCTTCAATAAACTCAAGGCAGCCCTTCTTAATACAAGCCCGGAGGCCGTTGACATTCCAGGATATAAGTTTCAAATTGTCTCCCCCGCTTATTATAATAAACTTTATCGAGAGCTTGTCCCGATTATAAGTAATTTCTTTACCGGTCGTAGATTTCCTCCCTCACAGAAAAATTCAATGGTATAACTTATATTTATTATGGAATTTTATGCTATAATATTCAGTAGCGCTCTAGCATTGACGCTAACCTTATAATCGGAGGAAGAATATATGAGTCCTAAATATAAGCAAATTTCTGCCGCCATTGAGCATGATATTAAAAGCGGAAAATACGATGCGACCAACAAACTGCCTACCGAAGACGACCTGATTGAACTGCATCAGGTTAGCCGCAACACCGTACGTAAGGCCATCGATCTGCTGGTCAAACGCGGCATTATTATGCCAATCCAGGGTAGCGGCATGTTTTTGCGTAAGGCCCCCACCGAAGGCTGTATCAATCTGGAAGAATTCCGCGGCCTTACTGCCAGTTTCAGCAATGTCAAATCGGAAATTATCGACTTCAAGCTGATTGACGCCAGCGAAGACCTGGCCGAAATTATGCAATGCGCTCCCGGGACCCCGCTTTACTTTATCGAACGACTGCGTATAATTGACGGCAAAAAATTTGTCATCGAGTACTCACACTTCAACAAGGAAATCATCCCCTATTTGAACCGGGAAATAATAAGCGGCTCCATTTACCGCTATATATCTGAAGACTTGAAAAAACAAATTGGCTATGTCGACCGAATTATCGAAGCTGCCAAGCTCACTGAGCATGACGCAAAAATCCTCGATCTGTCACCGGGGGACCCCGCTCTTGTCTCCATCAACCGGGCAATGCTAAAAAGCGGTGTAATCTTCGATTACTCCATCGACATCCACAACTACAAATATACCAAGTTTCTAAAGCTGTCCAATTTCGTCTAAAATTCAACGGCGCTGCCCCCAGGCAAGCGCCGTTTGCTTATGGAACTCGTTTGTAAAGCTCAATCATTTCTTCAGCCATAATCCGCAGGGTTTCTGCCGACATCATCAAATCCTCGGCATGGATAAGTAGCAGCTTAATCTCGGTACTCTCACCTGCTGCCTCCCTTTGGATTAACTTGGCATGGGCTTTATGTCCCTGCTCAAAACTTTCGTTTCCTTCCGCCATCAGTTCTTCTGCCCGGGCAAAATCGCTGTTTTTTGCGGCGGTGATGGCCTCTACATAGCTTGAGCGGGCAGAGCCGTTAAAGGATATCATCTCAAAACAGATTAACTCCAGTCCTTCCATCATACACCCCCTGTGCATTGACTTTCCATGCAATTGGCGCCATTGGCAGCAATTACCTGCTTATACCAATAAAATGAGTCTTTTTTTATTCTTTTCAGGCTACCGCCCTCATAATCGACATAGACCAGGCCATACCGCTTTTGGAATCCGTTCAACCAGCTGAATAAATCGGTGAAAGACCAGGTGCAATATCCCCAAAGCTCCACCCCTTCCACCAGAGCAGCATGGCAGGCAGCAATGTGTTTTGCCAGATAATCGATGCGGTAGGGATCTCTAATCGCTCCGTTTTCCGCCTTGTCGAAGGCGCCCAGGCCGTTTTCACTGATCAATACCGGCAGGTTGTAACGGTCCTTTAGCTGAACCATTCCATAGCGCAGGCCGTCGGAATCAATGGCCCAATCCCAATCAGTATATTCAATATTGGGATTAAAGACCTGCTTGTAAAGACCCGGCACTCCGCTTTCGGCCTGTGTCCCCTTTTTGCCAGTAGTGTTTAGCGAACCCAGGGACACACCATCCAGGGGGTTATGGGCAATCATGGCGGTTTGGTAATAGTTGATGCCGATGAAGTCCGCCAACCTGGCCCCCTCCTGGAGCACGGCGTTGTCGTCTTCGGTCACAGCTGGCATTACACCAAGCTGAGAAAAGTAATCCACTCCCCGGTCGGGATACCCTCCCCGGTAATAGATATCCAGCAGCCACCAGCAGGTGGTAGCATAATAATTAGCCAACGCCTTACGGTCTTCCACACTATCGCTGGCAGCATAACCGGGGGTAAAGGCGATGGAAGAACCGATATATCCGGGATACCTTCGCTCCTTAAACAATTTTACCACAGTTGCATGGGTCAGGGCAGTGATATGATATGTGTGCAGGTACTCCCTGAGACATGACATGCCGGGGGGATGCAGGGCCAGCAAATAACCCAACTGGGTAAAGATATTTGGCTCATTTAATACAATCCAGTATTTTACTTTGTCCCCCAGAGCCACAAAGCAAGTCTCGGCATACCGAGCAAAATCTTTGATTATCTCCCGGGACTGCCAACCGCCATACTTATCTTGGAGGGCCTGGGGTAAATCCCAATGATACAACGTTACAATCGGCTCAATGCCGCTGCTTACCAGCTCATCCACCAAATTTTTATAAAATTCCAGCCCCGCCTGATTCACCTCGCCCGTACCATTGGGAAAAATCCTGGTCCAGGCAATGGAAAAGCGATAGGACTTTAGGCCTAGCTCCTTCATCAACTGAATGTCTTCTAAATAACGATGATAGTGATCTGCAGCCACATCACCTGTTGTTCCCTTGTAGGTCTTGCCCGGCATCCGCACCCAGCGATCCCAAATAGACTCGCCTTTGCCGTCGGCGCTATGAGCCCCCTCCACCTGGTAGGCAGCGGAAGCGCTGCCCCAGAGAAAGTCTTTGGGGAAGCCGGCCCTAGTCATATGTCACCCGGAAGAACAGAGCAGGCCCGAATTCAGAGTTCTTTATTGCCTTCTTGGCGATGGCGGCTGCTTCTTCATTGCTTCCATCATGTTCAAAATACAGACTCATTTCTTCCCGTTTATGAAACCTGAAGTTTACCGAATCGATGGTCTTTCCATCCAATAACGAAATAATATAATCTCTTTTCAAGGGTGACTGCACAATAATCATTGTCTTATGCCCCTTCACTTTCAATAACCGATTTCAACTGGTTGAGTTGCAAATCCAGCCGCTTTTTAGTCCCGCTGCGCAAAACTGGCAGGCTCATCAACCAATAATTCCAGGAACGGAGCACGCTCTTGTCATTCTTACCCTCCAGCTCCAGCTCTACTTTCGTTATGGTTTCATCAACTTCTGTTACAGTGTACCGGGAGACTACGATATCGCTATTGTTTTCCGAACGGATGGCGATGGTTGTTTCCGGCACATAATCAATCACTTTTTGTACGACCTCAATCGGGTTTCCCACATAGCTTCTAGTCTTGTGCCGAATCTCGCGTCCAGGCAATTCATCAACTTTACACTTGAAGGCCTTGGCGAACTCGGCCTCAATTTGACGCCACACTGTGTGCACATTCCTGCTAATTAACTTTTCACTCGAAACCATTGAATCACCCTTTGATTGTCAAAGAGTAGCCCCGGTTGCCCGGGACTACCCTTTGCTTTTGGTTGCCGTTAGCTGGCCAGTTTACGTGCTTCCTCTTCTACCTTCTGCTGGTGCTTATTTGCAACTACAACAAACGGGAGGTAGATGAAGAAAGCAAGCGCCAAGTTCACTACCGAAACCAATACCGCCCCCAAGGAACCGTTGGTCGCCAGATATGCATTCAAAATCGGCGGTGTGGTCCAGGGAACTGCGTTGACTAGCGGTCCGGCTATCCCCATAGTTGTGGCGAAATAAGCTACAACCGTCAGCACCGGCTGCACAAGGATAAACGGAATCAGGAAAATCGGGTTCAACACAATCGGAATCCCAAAGAGGATCGGTTCATTGATCATAAAGATTCCAGGCGCGGTCCCCAACTTGGCAATTTCCTTATGCTCCTTGACCTTTGAGAACAACAGGAAGGCTGCAATCAGAGGCAATGTAGCGCCGGAACCACCCATGAACACATACGCATCCCAGGAGCCACGCACCCAGACTGCCAATTCGTTGGCGCCTGTGCCCACTTCAGTGATTCCCTGGCCAAAGAGCTGGATATTCTCTAGTCCCAAAGTGCCGTATACAGGGCTCATTACCGCTTCCAGCATATTGGCGCCATGGAGACCGAAGAACCAAAGCAGCGGAATCAGGAAGGAAATCAGCACAATCGACCCAATATGCTGCCCCAGAGTCATCAGGGCCTCGGAGATATTGGTCTCAAACCAGGTGAAAATGCTCATTTCAGGAACTCTGCTGAAGAAATACGCGACGAGTGCAAAGACAAACACAGTGATAAAGCCCGGGATTACAGCCAAGAACCCGCGGGTTACTGCCGGCGGCACCTGCTCCGGCATTCGAATAACCCAGCCCTTGCGAACGATGGCGAAGTAAATCTCCGGTGCAATCAGGCCGACAACAAGGGCGATAAAGATACCCTGCGCCCCCAGGAAGTTAGTTACCCAACCGGCAACATCCGGGTTATCCCGTACCAAAGCGCCCAACATGATAAACACAGCAACGTTAATCAGACCGACGGACAAAGCGTCCTTCTCTTCACTGACCCCACGGTTGTAACCCAGCGAGAAAGCAAGCGCCAACGCCAAAATCGCCAGGGTTCCACTTTCCATGAAACTGAACAATGGGGCAAGGTTGGCATTGGTCCACTGGATGAAGGCGTGCTCTTCACCAATGAACTCTGCAAGCAATGACCAGGGCACGAAGAATACATTATTTAAGAGTACGGCAAAAGCCCCAACCATAATCAGTGGCATCAGTCCGGCAAACGCGTCACGGATCGCTACGAGATGTTTCTGACCGCCAATTTTAGCTGCGATAGGAACGAACCGGGTCTCCAGAAACTGAATAAAACCTGACATTCTCTCTCCCCCTTAGGGTATTGAAATTGGTATATATAGAAACTCTCCCCACAGTTGGATGCCAACAACCAGGTTTGAGTTTTAACCCTATTCGATTCCCAACTCCTTTATTGCAGCACTTAACACAGCGGCGCCATCCATACGGCCATAAGACCGCATGTCAATAACCTGCACCGGCACACTGGCTGCTTTGCTAAACTCATCCTTCATAAACCGTACCTGGGGACCCAAAAGAATGATGTCTGCCTTGTCCAGCTGTTTTTTGGCTTCATTGGCGGCATGAGCTAGAATTTCAATTTCAATCCCCCTCGCCTTAGCAGCCTGCTCCATTTTTGTAACCAACAAACTGGTGGACATCCCTGCAGAACAAACCAACAGAATCTTCATGTTTCCCCCTCCCTTTCTTCCAGCTTACCATAATTTCGGATGCCAGAAGACTATGTAAAAATTCATTGGTATCTCTTGTATTTATGATTATATATTGTTAATATAAATCTGTAAAGAGTTTTTTAGCTAATAACACAAATTAGTGCCCATATCTTATTTTCTTACTAATAAATATGCGCAACTTCACTTTTTAATCATATCTATAAACTGGGAGGGGCATAAATGAAAAAATCATGTAAAGTGGTTGCAATTGGCGGCGGTTCCAGTTATACACCAGAGCTGATAGAGGGGCTCATCAACCGACATCATGAGTTGCCGGTCGCAGAACTCTGGCTCGTGGACGTGGAGGCGGGTAAAAACAAATTGGCAAAAATAACCGCCCTTGCCAGACGAATGATTGCCAAAGCGGGTCTAGACATCACCGTCCACTCTTCCTTCGACCGGGAGCTGGCACTGGCCGGTGCAGATTTCGTCCTCACCCAGTTCCGGGTTGGTCAACTTGAAGCACGTATCCTCGATGAATCAATTCCTGCAAAGTATGGCCTCCTCGGCCAGGAAACCAACGGCGCCGGCGGACTGTTCAAAGGCCTGCGAACAATCCCCATAATCTTTGATATCATCAACGATTGCCAACGTCTCTGTCCCGATGCCTGGATAATTTCCTTTACCAACCCCGCGGGCATGATTACCGAAGCGGTGTTCCGCCACACCCAGTGGAAGAAATTCATCGGCCTCTGCAATCTGCCGATAGGCATGGAGATGGCGGCAGCGCGCATGTTTGGTGTCGAAAAATCCCGGGTGCGAATGGACATAGCCGGCTTAAACCACATGGTCTTCGGCCTAGATGTCTACCTCGACGGCAAAAGCGTCCTCGAAGAAACCCTTGCGAAAATGGGCAAAGAAGCGGCGCAAATGAGCATGAACAATGTCACCGACCTGCCCTGGTCCCACTCCTTCCTAAAGGGTTTGGGCGCAATTCCCTGTGCGTATCACCGCTATTATTGGCTCAAGCAGGGAATGCTCTCTGAGAACCTTAAGGATTACCAAGCAGGCGTTTCCCGGGGCCAACAGGTAAAAACCATGGAAGCGGAGTTATTCAGAAAATACGCCGACCCGAACCTAGCTGATAAGCCGGCTGAACTGGAACAACGAGGCGGCGCCTATTACAGCGACGCCGCCTGCGACTTGATTACCTCAATCTACACCGACAAACAGGATATCCAGGTGGTCAACACCGTGAATAACGGCGCGATATCCTCGCTGCCCGATGATGTAGTTGTCGAAGTCTCCTCCCTTATTACCAAAGACGGACCCCGCCCCATAACCATGGGCAGCTTGCCCGTCGCCGGTCTGGGCCTGATCCAGCAAATGAAGGCATTCGAAATTCTCGCCTGTGAGGCTGCCATGTCCGGCAGTTATGAAACTGCACTGGTGGCCATGGTCACCAACCCTCTGGTCCAGGACGAAAGAATCGCCCGCCAGGTACTTGATGAAATGCTCCTCGCCCATAAAGATTATCTGCCTCAGTTTCAGGAGGTAGTAAAGCATTTGGAGGCTTGTGATGCAACTGATAGTTAACGCCGATGATTTCGGTTACTCCCCAGGACAGAACTTTGGCATCATCGATGCATTTGAAAACGGCATCGTTCGCTCCACCACTCTGCTGGCCAATGCACCAGCCGCACTCCAGGCCCTGGAGCTTGCGAAACCGCGCCCTGAGTTAGGCATCGGCATTCACCTGGTCATCGACATGGGCAAACCCCTGTCGCCGCCCAACACGGTTCCGTCGTTAATCAACAAAGACGGCTCCTTTCGAAAGCCGCCTTTTAACACAACCTTAGATTTTGACATCAAAGAAGTGGAACGGGAATGGCGGGCGCAAATCATGTTCCTAATCGACCGCGGGTTCACACCGACCCACCTGGACGGCCACCACCATTTCCACTACCACCCCCAACTGTTGCCGATAAGCTGCAAGCTGGCCAGGGAATTCCAACTCCCGATTCGCAGTGTGCCGCCCCAGTATGACCGGGGGCCCTACACAGAAGTCTATTCGGCAGAACTACCCACGGTAAAGCATCCAGATTACTGCCTTACCGACTTTTACGACACCGGTGTCAGCGAGGAGTATTTCCTCAACTTCTTCACCAACTATCCTCAGCTCAAGGACAAAACCGTGGAGATTATGAGCCACGCTGCCTGGCTGGATGATGTAATCCTCACTGGTAGCAGCTACAACCTGCCCCGGGTGAAGGAACTGCAGGTCCTAAAATCTCCGGCAGTCCGGGAGTGGGTTCAACAAAACCAGGTCGAGCTGATTAACTTCAGCCATCTGTAATACCAATGCCTAAGGGCAGAGAGCCGGGATTCCCGGCTCTCTGCCCTTTTTCACACGCTTTTCTCCACCTTCTCAATAACCGGCGCCAAGTATGGACTAAGACTCCGGTAGACCAAAAACGCTAGCACTGCCCCCAGGGTATTGAGAATGATATCGTCGACATTAAAACCCCGGGGCCGGGTGAGGCCAGTATAAGTTGTAATCATTTGTCCCACCTCGATAAAGAACGAAACCAGTCCAGCAGTGAGCGCGACACGGCCTACACTCTTAACTTTAAACAACAGAGGCAGATAAACACCTAAGGGCATCAACATCAACAGATTGAGGAAATTCAGACGGGCGGTGCTGGAGCCAAACCAAACGAACCCACGGCTGGCCACACCCTGGACCATTTCCCGGACAATATCCAGAGGCACCAGTTGAACTGGCGGCGCCCAAGGGAACGGCCGCGGCGGTATGTTGATCCCGCCTGTCGTCACATGCAAAACCATAATCCCGTAAAACGCTAGGCTGTAAAATATCAAGCGCCAGAGCAAATTCCGCGTCCGGTGGCGAATAAAGTCGATTATGATGTAGATAAACAGAAGCAACAATCCGGGTAGAATTACATAAATCGTCACCGACTAACCTCTCCCTGAATACTCAGTTTCCGGCGCCGGTAGACACTCATCACCAAGCCAACCATGGCCATGTTCAAGATAAACCCTACTCCGCCAAACCCGATGAATGGCAGGCTAAATGCGATAAGTGATACAAAGCCTGAAATCTCCAGGATGTTTAGTGCAAGTTGAACTGCAAAAATGGTGGCGATGCTTGCCACAACAAACTGACCGTATTGATCCCGGGTCCGGAACCCGATTGTCGCCGTGCGGAAAATAAACAAACCTATTACCACGAGTAAGGCAATCCCCGCCAGCCACCCGAAGGTATAGATGATATTGGTCAAAACAGTCTCTTCAAAAACCGGTGCCATCCATTGCTCTCGCCCCAGGCCCTGGCCAAAAAGTCCAGCCTGCTCACGCATTGACTCCAGCTGCAATGGCAACCATCCGTAACCTAGCGAGTCTCGGGTCGGCTCAATTAATGTCCGTAGTCGATTCAATCGATACGCTGAAGCAAACATACTGAATACCGCGAAGCCAATCCCCAGGCTAGCGGACAAAATTAAATGCCACAGTTTCGCTCCGGAAATACAACCGCCAAAGCAAGACCGATACAAATAAACAGCCAGTTAGTCATTCCCAAGTCCCACACTTGAGCAATCAAAAACCCGAAACCTGCCAACATAATCGTAAGCCCGACAAGCAGCCAGTCCGGCTTGGGCCGATGCACCTTATTCAAATCTGCGCCAACAACTGCCGCATCGCCCATCCGCTCCAGCGCCTTGACAATCGCAGTATCAGTTTCCAGCCCCTGCTCCACATATTCCTGAGCGGTTTCCTCCACGTGTGTAGCCAACTCCCTGGCCACTTCCCCGTGCACTTCCTGCCAGCGAATCTGCTCGCAGACAGCCTGCACATAGGCCCGGAACTGACTGTTTTGCATTAATTCCATATCAGCTTACCCCCCAATACCCTATCTACCGCTGTCTTAAACATCACCCATTCTTCCTTCTTCGCCTGGGCCTGGGCCCGCCCCTTGGCAGTAATCCGATAATACTTGCGCTTGCGAGTCCCTGCTGCCTGCTCCCAGTACGCTTCCACCAAACCGTCTGCCTCCAGGGCATGGAGGATTGGATACAGCGTCCCCTCCTTGAAGCTGAATGTCCCGGCCGACTTCTCCTCAATCGCCTTAATCATCTCGTAGCCATACATTGATTTTGATTCCAGCAAACTCAAGATCAGAATCACCGTACTGCCCTTGACAAGCTCCTTGCTGACCTTCAATTTCCCCACCTCACTCTCGGACTCCTATACATCGTATATCTATGTATAGGATATATAGCAATCCCTGATTTGTCAAGTATTTATAACAATACTGTGACATCTCTTACCATTTACTGCTATCAGTTTATAATTTTAAGCAAATAAGCTCATAGGAGGCCACGATGAGAAAACGACTGCTTATTATCTGCATTACCTTTACAATTTTGCTTACCGCTTGCAGCCCCGATCCGAATAAAATTGAGCGTGCAAGAGATGCGCGAAGACCTGGAAGAATTTCTTCATTATTACCAACTGATTCACCCAGCATACCGCACAGACCCGGAGCTGGCAGCAGCTTTCGAGGCAACATATGACGAGATTTTTGAAAGTATCGACAAACCTTTAGCTAAGACAGAATTTATGCTCGAGCTAATGAGGATTGTTAAACCCCTTGATGACGGCCACGCCTTAATCTACTATCGGGGCGAGGTGGAATCCCTGCCAATCCGGTTCGCTTGGCTGGAAGAAGGTCCAGTAGTTACCATAAGCCAGAGCGACAAAATCGAAAGAGGGGACCAAATTATCAGCATCAATGATAAGGATGCAGCGGATATCCTCGCTGAGCTCCATGAAATTATCTCAACAGAGAATATCTACTGGGTACGGCACAGGGGCGCTGGGTTATTAACCCATGACTATACCCTACGGGCTGGGTTTACTCAACAGTGACAGAACTGTAACAATGAATGTAAAAAACAAAGCCGACGAAGTAAACGAAGTTACAGTCCAACTCATCGCTGAACAGGTCCTGCCTGACTACGAGCTGGTGGAAACGGAGTTCTATCCCGAGCAAGACACAGCCCTATTCCGGCTAAACCGGTGTACCAATAATCCAGAATACCGGGAAGCGCTCGCCTCCTTCTTTCAGCAGGTAGATGAACAAGATATTCCCACTGTAGTCCTCGATTTAAGGAACAATATTGGCGGTGATTCAAGGGTTATCGAAGAATTTACCTAAACGTTGAAAACTACGCCGATTTTTACGAAGTCGTCAATATCCCGATTAATCGTGGCAATCAGCAACAAGCGGAGCATGTCTTTGACGGCGATTTGTACATTGCCACTTCAAACACCACCTTCAGTTCCGGCAAGCTCATGGCGGCTGTCCTTAAATTCAATGATCTAGGCCAAACCATCGGCGACCCCACAGGCAACGCCACTTCCGCATTCGGCCATTGCGAATGGCTGGAACTCCCCAACAGTGGGTTGACCTATGGGGTATCGATAAGAAAATGGATAATGCCCAACACCGAAGATAATTATCAAGAAGCAGTGATGCCAGATATCCCTGTTCCTTTGACTCGCGATGACATTATCAATAATCAAGATCCTGTATTGAATTGGATATTTGACAATCACTGACATCAAAAAACCGCCCCGAAAGGCGGTTTTTTATTAGCGACCAATCATCGTAATCGATTCCTGGGGGCAGACATCCACGCACACCCCGCAGCCATAACATAACTCCCGTTTGACAACCAACTCGCCATTTTCAATCACCCGGGCACCGAAAGCACAGATGTCGATACAATTGCTGCAATGGGTGCATGTTTCAAAATCCGTCTCCTCGATCATTTCACCCTTCTCGCAATCAGAATCATGGTTAACAAAATAATGACAGCAGCACGAACAACAGAGACAAATTCCCTCAACAGTCTCTCCGGCCTTATCCCGATAGGGCCTCGGTACCAGAAAGTTATCACGGGCCTCAGAGATGATTGCCTCAAGCTCTTCCCGGGTTATTTCCCTGTGCTCACTGCCGCCAGAGGTTGCATCTGGGAAAAAACCGATACATACGTCCATCCTGGACTGATTGCATTTCCCCGCACTTTCCCGGCAACCACAGTTTGATACCCAAAACCGCTCCAGATTCCCAATCAGATCCCTAACTTCATTGTAAGTACACACAAAATGCATATTAGTGCCTCCCTAAACATGATGCCGTTGAGAGCGTTCGACACCAAACCGAAAATAACCTGCAAACAGGCAAAATTCTTGGCAGATTATCCGGGTCGAGGGGCAGATAATCAGAGCATTACAGGTAATCAAGGTACCAGAAACAACTGCTGAGTACGCAACTGTGGAAATCAACGAAGTCCAGAGCCGGATGGAGCCGGTTATCCGCGACGGAGAAGTTCAGATTCGGGTCAGGGTTAGTGTGGACGGTCGAATTGAGGATACCACCAGTCCACTGGAAATGACCCCGGAAACACTGGATTCTCTTGAACGGCGTTTGGCCCAAACAGTTCGCAACGATATTGAAGCTGCGCTGTCCACAGCCCAGGGATTTAACAGTGATATTTTCGGTTTTGGGCAATCAATTTACCGAAGAATGCCCAAAGAATGGCGTCAGATTGAAGATCAGTGGGATGAGCTTTTCACACGGCTTGTTGTAAACATCGAGGTAGACGCCAACATCCGCCGTTCCGGGCTGATAAATGATTCACTAAGGTTCCGCTAGAGGTGAAATGAATGATTTTAGTAGGAGCAATAATGGCAGTAATCGCCCTGTTTCAAGTGCCAATCATCGTACGAAAGCAGCGCTGGCGGGAGTTGGCAGTTTTTAGTGCGCTTTGGCTCGTGGCTTTGGTCTATGCGCTGCTGATTGCCGGCCGGGCGGCCACCCAACCCAACAGACGTGTTGATCTCCCTCATCGATCGATTCCTCCCCTGGCAGACGCGCTGATCTAAACCTTCAACTCAAAGGGCTGCCTCAGCATCAGTGGCAAACTGAGACGAGACAGCCCTCATTTATTTCAAGTGCTTATGGTATTCCCTTAAATGCACAAACCGAAAACCCTGCTCCTGCAACTTGGGTAGGGTTTCTATCAGGGCCGCGGCAGTATCCGATTCCGGGCGATTCATATGATAGAGTATAATTGCTCCCGGTTTCGCGCCCAGCAGGTTCTTCTCAATCTGAGCATTGGAAAAGGTTGCCCCGGCATCACCCAGCACATTAAAATTAATTACTTCTTTGCCCATATCCCGGGCAATCATTACTGCCACTTCATCATAATATGCCGTGCCGGAACGATAATAAACCGGCGCGCGTCCGGTCAGCTCTTTTATCAGACGGTCGTTCAGCCCGATTTCCGCCACAACTTCCCGGATACTCCCGGTCCCCTCAATCCCATAGGCATTCTTGCCTGCCACCGAAAGCGGGCGATGACGGTAACCATGGTTTTCGATTACAAACAACGGATTCTGGGCCAGTTCCCGCGCAATCTGTTTATTGGCTTCAATCCACTGACCGCTTAAAAATAAAGTCGCCGGTATCTGCTCCTGGGTTAAAAAGTCGATTAACTCCCGGTCGTAGCCAGCGCTGAGCCCACTGGCGCCACATGCATCAAAGGTGAGTGCTATAACCTTGTCTGATGTATCAATGCGGGTAATCACACCGGTAACCCTTTCGCCCCATTCCCGAGGAGTCAAATCACCATATCTCTGCTCCATGACCTTTGCCAAGGCCAGCAGTTCTGCATCCAGGCCGTCAGCCAACATTTCCTTGCTTGTGACAGGAGGCATTGGATCCGGCGGGGAAGCTGGCTTCTCAACCGGAGCGGGCTTTTCTATGGGAGCAGGCGCCGCCCTAATCTCTACCGGTCCAGACGGCTCAGGTTGGACAGGGTCAGGATTGGCAACAGGCGACGGTCCAGCACAAGCGCTTAACATGCATAGTAACAATAACAACCATAATATGCGCAAAGTCACACCTCCCTATCTAACTGCATTATAATTCTGTTCTCAGGAAAATACTAGCATTTCCATGTCCGCCAATTCGACAGAACCTGCAGTTTATTCCCCCCCGCCTCAATCCTTTGCTATAATATTAGATATCACTTTGCAAACATTTGCGAAGGAGTGAGTCCATGATTTATCTCGACAACGCCGCCACTTCCTGGCCTAAACCAGAATCAGTATATTCGGCAGTTACAAAGGCAATGCGCGAAGCCAGTGGCAACCCGGGTCGTTCCGGCCATAAGTTATCCCTGGCCGCCCACAGGACTATAGAAGAAGCGCGGTTGCTGGCGGCGCAGCTCTTTAACTTATCGAATCCGGAAACTATCGTCTTTACCTTAAACGCAACCGATTCCCTGAACCTAGCGCTTAAGGGCTGCTTAGAACCGGGAGACCATGTGATTACCAGCAGCATGGAACATAATTCTGTCGCCCGCCCCTTGGAAGAACTCCAGGCCCGCGGCATAGAGGTAACAAAAGTAGAAACCTCCCCTGTTGACGGAATCAATATGGAAACGCTGAAGGCAGCGATTAAAAGCAACACCAAACTGGTAGCCATCACCCATGTCTCCAATGTGACCGGCACCGTGAATCCAATCGCCGAAATTGGCGTCCTCTGCCGGGAGCGGAAGCTTCGTCTACTTATAGATGCGGCCCAATCAGCTGGAACAATCCCAATCGATGTTAATAAGTGCAATATTGATCTTTTAGCCTTTCCCGGCCACAAAGGTTTGCTGGCCCCCCAGGGGACCGGCGGACTCTATATCCGGGATGGCTTGTCACTGAAAACAATACGGGAGGGCGGCACCGGCAGCCGTTCCGAGTTACTCACCCAACCTCCGACCGGACCTGAGCGTTACGAAAGCGGCACCCCCAACACCCCTGGCATTGCCGGCCTGGCAGCAGGTATCAGGTACATTCTAGAAGCAGGGGTGGAGACTATCCAGCACAGGGAAGCCCAGCTGGCATCACGCCTTATTACCGGCCTGCAGAGGATTCCCGGTCTCACAATCCACGGGCCGCCTGCGGGACCAACCAGGAGCGGCGTTGTTTCTGTTACATTTGCAGACATGGATGTGGTGGAAGCGGCGCTCATCCTGGACAATGCCTTCAACATCTCAGTCCGCTCCGGCCTCCATTGCGCACCCGATGCCCATAATACCTTGGGCACCCTGGCCAGCGGCGGCACCCTGCGGATTAGCATAGGCTGTTTTAACAGCGAGCAGGACATAGACAAATGCATAGAAGCCATTAACTCGCTGGCGGCCGAAGGCGGACTCAAGGAGGTGCTGTCATGACCATGCAAAGATACTCCCGACAGATGCAATTCAAGAAGATCGGCAGTGAGGGACAGGAAAAATTGCTGGCTGCCAAGGTTGCGATTGTCGGCATCGGCGCCCTGGGCACGGTCATCGCCAACAACCTCTGTCGGGCCGGGGTCGGCTATCTCCGGCTCATCGACAGGGATTATGTGGAGTTGAGCAACTTACAACGCCAGACCCTGTTCACCGAAGCTGATGCCCACCAGCAAACCCCAAAGGCGGTGGCTGCCGGCAAACAACTACAAGCCGTTAACTCAGAAATCACCCTGGAGCCGGTGGTGGCCGATGTCAACCCGGCCAATGTTGAAAAACTAATTGCCGATGTTGATCTGGTGGTAGATGGCTCAGACAATTTTGAGGTTCGTTACCTTGTGAACGAGGCTTGCGTAAAAACAAAAACGCCCTGGATTTATGGTGGCGCGATTATGAGCACCGGCGCCTCCCTGAATATTTTGCCGGGGGAAACACCATGCCTGCGCTGTGTCTACCCCCATGCGCCGGCGCCCGGTTCCTATCCCACCTGCAGCACAGCCGGGGTTATCAATATGATTACTGGCATCACCGCTAGCATCGAATCTGCCGAAGCAATTAAAATCCTCATTGGTTCGCCCGATGTCCGCCAGACAATGGTCACCATTGATCTCTGGCATAACTTCACCGATTACCTGGACATAAAAAGAAGCCCTGACTGTCCTGTCTGCGCTCATCATCAGTATGAACGCCTCGGTCAGTCCACAGGCTCCTACACAACAAGTCTCTGTGGCCGTGATTCAATTCAAGTGGTGCCGGGGACAAGCGTAACCCTGGACCTGGAAGCCATTGCCGCCAAGCTCAAGCAGGCTGGCAGAGTAAAATACAACCGATTCATGCTCCGGTTTAGCGATGACAAAATTGAATTTAATCTCTTTCCTGACGGGCGGGCAATCATCAAGAATGTCAAAGATGAGTCCGTCGCCAAATCGGTGTACGCCGAATACATCGGCCTTTGATCCTTAGTGCTTGACCTCCGGTTTCGGCTTGGTTCCCTTGGCCACTGGGGGCAGAACCACCGGCTGACCGACAATCTTTTCGGTCAAAATCCCCACTAAAATCGAGTTCTGTTGTAGACAGGGAATGAGCAGACTATTCATCTCCGCTACCACCTCATCCCGGGTCACCGGCTCCAGGACATCGTAATGGACCAACCAGCGCAAAGCCAGCTGATAGTTTCGGCTTTCCAGATGGAATTGAACCCCGATAAACACCACTTCCTCAGAGACTTTCTCAACGCCGACATGCATATCCGGTTGCAACGATTGCCTGCCCGATTTAATCAACTCTCCACTAACTTTCATCAGGCAGACAGTGTTCAGCTTCAACTTCTTGTGAATACTCATGGCGATACCTCCCTTTGGAAACTAGAAGTCTTTGATACCATTATACACCAATAGAGAGGCATAATCTTGCCACTTCACTGCCAACCTGGAGGCAACCAACTAACAATCAGTCAGGTGTTTTAATTGAAGCGAGAAACCTTCTTTAAAAAGACTGTTGTAGTCCTAATTGGAATCACCGTTTTTGCATTGTTTCTATTGGGGCTGATTGCTGGTGAAAAGTTCCGTAACACCATAGTATGCTTACATCCTATACCCCAGTTTATTGGTTGCACATGTTTCAGCGATACCCTTTATACTGCACTATTTAGTGCTACAATAATGCTCCGGTTCGCCGGAGTTTTTTTAGTAAAAAAAGCTGCTAGTAACACCATTGCTTTGGAAAAAATATGCTATTCTAAAATTAGTTCTACTCGAAACGGGGGAATAGATGTGACTGTGTATGACCTTAGGCAAGGAGAGGAAAATTCCTCCGCCTTTTATGAAGATGTTTCAGAATTTGCATCCCGGGTCTTAGCCCAGGCTGAGTCCTACAGGATATGGATTGAGTTATACCGAGATTGGTTCCCGGGCAAGAAAAAGACGGATTTGGAATACGCTTTGGAATTCCTTAGCATTGGAGTGTACCTCCAAGTATATGGGGGAAGAGCTGCAAAGTTCTTGCCATTAAAGAGCTTGTTATACTTTCTGGCCAGGAAAAGACGTCGTGGTGGACTGGTAAAAATCATTGCTGACCAAGGGCGAGGTCTACTGCTCACGGCTTTCGCTGGGCGGGGCGGTGAGTCGGAGGGTGAAGTAGAGCTTGATTCCCTGATAACCTGGATGGAGGCGACCGGGAATTTATCTTGGAAACAAGTAATCTCCGGGGCTGGGTCAGTTTTGCCTCCTCACTGTCCGTGCCCCAAAATAAGAAGTTTATTCAAGCCCTCAAGGATTTTGCCCAATGGTTTGATAAGACCAGCTTAGATGTACTTGGTAAGTATACACAGGGCTACGATAAGTTCCTCCGGATTGAGCTACCTAGACGAGACTGGCGCGAGGAGGTTATCCTCTGCGGACGAAGCAGGGTGGAGTATTTCCTCAACATGGTGGGTTCTGAAATCCTCAATTGGGCCTATCGCAGGGATTTTTCGGGCTCGGCTAAAAAGGTTGTCCTTGTTCCCCGCTGTATGAGAAAGGCAGGCCAGCACTGCAAAGCAAAGTGAACAGAAAACGGGTACGAATGTCAGGTTTGTACCAGGGATTGTCAGGTAGCTATCTTGGTGGTGTTGGGCGTGAAAAATGATTTTTCGGTGTTCATCATTCCCCACGAATCTGAAACCTTTTCCCGTTGGATGGGGAGAGGCCATGCAAATGAGGGTGTTGTTGGGATAGCCTGCGCCTTAACCTTGATTGATGGCGGGTTAAAGGCACAAAACTTGGGCCTACCGGCTCAGTGCGTGCTTCTTGACTACCCGGGCTGTAAGCATTGGCGGCAGTCGGAGATCTCAACTGAGATAAACTTGGATAGAATACAGGAAATTTTGAACCTTTAGCCGCCGCAATAAACAGGAAACAACCAGTCAAAATTGGCTGGTTGTTTCTATATTTCCTATTTAGAGATACTTTTTAAACCAGCGGATATTCTCATTGTAATGAATGATCCGCAAATACATGGGTCCGGACATGGTCAGGCCATGATTGGAGTTGGGGAACAAAACCATGCGCACCGGCAGATTCGGGTGTTGATCTTTAACCGCCGTGTACAGTTGATGCGCCCCTTCCACCGGACAGCGCATGTCCTGGGTGCTGTGCAGTATCAAGAAGGGAATGTCGATTTTGTCGCTGTACGTCACCGGAGATTTCTCCAGCTCGGCAAGCATGAACTCCTCATAAGAGGCATATTGTTTTGCGCGCCCGTTGGCACCCATATCTGATGAAGCGTAACTGATCAAATTATTCACCGGACTCCTGTGGGTGGCGGCCACTTTGAACCGCTTGGAATGACCGGCGATCCAGTTGGTCATATAGCCGCCATAGGAGCCGCCGCAGACTCCCAGGCGCTCACCGTCAATCCAGTCGAAACGACGCACCGCTTCACTGGTGAACTGGAGCAAATCGTAGTAGGCGCTGCCGTCATAGGCCAGGGAGATGCGCCCATGCTCCGGACCATACCCGGAGCTGCCCCGGGGGTTCACCATGATGACGCCAATCCCCTGGGCGGCCAGGCACTGAAACTCATAAGTGAGGGCATACCCGTAAAACGGTGTCGGGCCGCCGTGGATATAGAGCACAGCCGGATACTTTTCCCCGGATTCGGCCTGCTGGGGCTTGAGTACCCAGCCCTGGACTTTGCTGTTACCATCCAGGGTGTCGATCCACATTTCATCCATAGCGCTCAGGGCCACATCCTCCAGCCACTGATTGTGTCTGGTCAGTTGCTCTGTTTCACCGGTCCCCAAATCCAGCAGGAAAATATCTTCGAAATGCAGGGCATCGCATTTTACCACAATGGACTTGTTCTCTTCAGGTACGCTGAGCGAGCAGTAATTTTCCTGGCCGCTGGTCACCGCCTCCACCGATGAAGTCCCGTCCAGCTTGACCCGGTAGACATTGCCCGTGCCGTGCCAGCCGGAAATAAAGTAGGCAAATTCACTGTCCTCGCTTATTTGCATGGTCTCATAGACATCGCCATAGCGGGTGGCATTGTACAGAAACCTAGTCGCGCCGTCACAGGGCGCATCGGCGCCAAAGAGCTGTACCGGCTTGCCGCCTCCGGCCGGAATGCTGTACAAATAACAGGGGGGTAGGCCTTCACCATTGGGTACCAACGCACCAAATACAATCTGCTTGCCATCGGGCGTGTAGCGGGGCACGATTCGCTTCGGGTAGTGGGCCACCAGCACATCCTCGGTGAGCCGCGTTATTTCTCCCGAATCCACCGCTACAGTGAACAGATCCATGCCCAGAAACTCCCGGGCTTCCCGTTCCCGGTTGCTGGCAAAGAGAATCGTCTTGCCATCCGGCGCCCACACCGGCATTACATGCTTTTTCTCCCCATCGGTGAGACACCTGGCATGCTGGTCCTCAAGACCAATCACCCAGATATGGGGTGGCGGCACATCCCGGGCAAAGCCCATATTCTCATCACTCTTATAGCCGTAATCTTCGGCAGCCACCGGTTGGCGACGGCGTTCCCGCTCCTCGCGGGCCACATCCCCGGGATCGCGCATCACTTGCAACGCATCCGGAGCGTCTGTTCCAGGCGCCCCGGCAATAAAGGCAATCTTGTCGCCATGGGGGGACCAAACTGGCTCTGTCGCCCCGTAGCGCATGCTGGTCAATCGCCGTTTTTCGCCGGTTGTCAAATCCACCACCCAGACTTGCGGGTCTCCAGTAGCGTTTGAGCAAAGCAGGAGCTTGCTGCCATCAGGCGAAATCCGCGGGCTTGTTTCAACATTGCCCCCTGCTGACATCTGTTGCAGCTTGCCAGTGGCCAAGTCCTTTACCAAAACCCGCTGAACATAATCCCTTTTCGTTCCCTGGCTCAATACATAAGCGAGCAGATTTTTGGCAGGGCAGTAATCAGGTGTGGAAACATACTCTATATCATAAAAATCTTCGGTCCTGGGAAATCTATTTTCCTGCCCCATCTTACCGCTCCCCCTCACTTAGATAGTTCACAAACCAGTTCACCAGTTCATCCAGATGGCGCATTTGAGCGGTAATCTTGCCACTCCTGGTCAGGTCATGGTTTTCCCCGGGAAACAAAACCATCCGCACCGGAATCTCCGGGTTGCGCTCTTTCATCGCAATGAAAAGCTGTTCCGCCTGCTCCGCCGAGCAGCGGTAATCCAGCATGCCGTGCAAGATCAGAAACGGCGTTTTCATCTTGTCGATCCAGGTAATCGGGTTGCCCTTGGTACGATTAAAGATATACTCCTTAAAACTCCTGGGCTTGGATGGGGAACTGGAAATGAAGCCCATGTCCCCGGTCCCGTATGATGTCGCCGGATTACATAAAATTCTCTGGCCCACGGCGGCCTTGAAGCGATGGTTCAATCTGCCGACCAGCTTTACAGTCATATAGCCGCCATAGCTGCCGCCGGTGACGCCCAGGCGCCCTCCGTCCAGGTACGGATACTTCTCAAGAGCGGCATCCACATAGGCCATCAAATCATCCATCGGTTCCTGGCTCCAGGCATAAGCGCCGCTGACAAAGTCGTGCCCGTAGCCGGCACTGCCCCGGGGATCGCAATAGACCACTGCGTGGCCGGAGGCCGCCAGCGCCTGGAATTCATGCCACCAGGCAGCGGTCCAGGAGACCTGGGGTCCCCCGTGAATGTAAAGAACAACCGGGTATTTTTTGCCCGGCTCCACCTGGGCCGGCGGAATCACCCAGCCGTGGATCCGCGCTTTGCCGTCTAGGGATTCTATCCACATCTCCTCCGGCTTGCTGTTGACGATTTCAGCGAGCCACTCGTTGCTATCAGTCAGACGTTTTTCCCTGCGGGTTTCCAGGTCAAGGCAAAATACGTCATCCGGGGCCTCGTAACCGCCACGGGTATAGACAAGTTTGCCACCTACCGGAGCGCAAAAGGTGCGGACGCTGATCTCACCTGTGGTCAGTTTTTCGATCTCCGGAGTCCCCGTCAAACAAAGCCGGTATAAATGGGCCTGTCCGTCCCAGGTGGATGTAAAGTAGATATAATCCCCCGCCAGTTGGTAATCCGGATTCATTGCTCCGTATTCGGTTCGGCCGGTCCAGGCGGGGCTGACACCATGGCATACCTCTTTTTCCGGAAATAAGTTTATCACCTCATCGCCAGCTAAAGACTTTCTCGCCAGCTTGAGCACAAAATACTTGTCTTGGGCCAGGAGCGCCGCGAAAAAAATTCCCTTGTTATCGGGGGTAAAAATCGGCGCTGATGAGCCCATGAATTTCGTGTCTTGGGTCACCTGTTTTGTCTCGCCGCTTGTCAGGTCAGTGACGAATATTTCGAAGCGTTTTGCCTGATGATGACTGTACGGGAATTTATAATAGGCAATGACTTTGCTGTCATGGGACCAGGCCGGAGTGTTGGCATGGTGCTTTCTATCCGTGACCAGTTTTGCCGACCCGGTTTCCAGGTCGACGATGCCAATCTGCCGCACGCTGCCGTCGGCAAAGCCAAAGGTCTCATCAAATTTATACATTAATTCTTCGGTGGCCCGGGGCATGTTTTCCTGTTCCCATTGCCACTGTTCCATTTCTTTCGCGGTCATTTCCAGAAAAATTTCCGCCTCGTCTTGCTCTTGCCACGCTTTGGTTTCAAAAGCAATTTTCCTGCCATCCGGCGACCAAACGAAATTGCTCACGCCATGACGCAGGCGGGTTAGCTGAGTTGACTCCCCGGATTGCCGATCCAGCAGCCAGATTTGTGTCTCCTGCCTGCCCTTGGACAAGTAGGCAAGTTTACTGCCATCCGGTGAAAACAAGGGCCTGTCCGCCGGAGTCTCAAGTACGCGCCTTGCCTCGCCGCCTTCAACAGACACCCGGTAAAGATGGGGAACATGTGCCTTGGTCTCGCTATCAATGCTGTATCTGACAAACACAACTTCGTCCCCGGCCGGCGCCACAGTTGGCGCCGAAACATAGACAATCTTTTCCATATCTTCTATCTTAAATAATCTTCGCGGTTTATTCGACATACCCACACCTCCGATTAGATCACTACCCCGGAAAGTTTACCTGGCACAGCTTAGACACGCTGCTGGAAACTGCGTGTTCACCGCTTCCGCCAGCAAGCTCAACGCCCGTTCCAATTCTTTGCGGGGCGTGGCGATATTCATCCGAACAAACCCTTTACCCCCGACACCATAATCGCCACCCGGGTCAACGCAGAGATACGCTTGCTGCTCCAAAAATGTCATTAGTTCTGGCTCGGAAAGGCCAAGCCCGCGCATATCCAGCCAGGCGATAAAGGCGCCTTCCACCGGCAACACCTTGATATTGGGAAGCTTTTTACCCACAAACTCCTGGAGAAAGCATATATTGGCGGCGACGTACTCACGCATCGCCTCCACCCATTCCAAGCCCTCGGGACAATACGCTCCGCAGACCGCAGCATGGACCAGCGGATCAATGCTGCCGAAATGGTCGGCGTCCCGCTGGGCAATAAACGCCTCCCGCAACCTATTATCCGGGATGATGATATTGGCATGGTTGACACCGGTGAAATTAAACGTTTTGCCTAGGGATGTGGCGACAATTGCCAATTCCTCGGCTTCCGCCAGGGCCGCATAGGGCGTCACCCTGTGTCCTTCAAAGGCCACTTCGGCAAAAATCTCATCGCTGAACACCACCACACCATACTTGCGGGCAAGGCCGGCGAGCTGCTTCAAGTCTGCTTCCGGCCAGACGCGAGCAATCGGGTTGTGAGGATTACAGAGCACAAATAACTTATTGTTCGGATCAGCCATACACTTTTCCAAGTTGTCAAAATCCATGTGATACTGCCCGTTTTCCAAAATTAAGGGATTATTAACTGTCTTCCGTTTCAGCCTGCTGGCCGCCTGCTCATAGCGGTAGTACACCGGCGGCTGGATAATAATCCCCTCACCTACCTTGGTGGTCATCCGGATCGCAGTGGCCAGCGAAAAGATGGTCCCCAGTGTTGGCACAATCCAGTCTGCGTCCACAGGCCAAGCCCTGACCTCCCGCAGCCACCAGCCTACGGCCTGCAAGTAACTTCTGTCCTTGACCGTAAACCCAAACAGTCCGTTTTCAACCCTTTTGTTCACAGCCCCGACAACGCTCGGGGCAGTCTTAAAATCCATCTCAGCGCCGGAAAAGGCAATCATGCCCTGCTTGCGAATTGATTCGGGCAGAAGCAAATCTTTCATATTGCCAATTCCACTGCGGTTCACCAAAGTATCAAAATCATACATTTCCCAAACCCCCTCCGACCAGAAACAAATACTTATCTATACCTGAACTAAAAATCCGGTCTTTATAATTGAACGTTATCTTCCGATACATCCGGCCGCTTCTCCCAGATATAACCTTCGATCATCGTCTGGGACAGCCTGTGCAGGACCTGCCCGCGCCGGAAGGTAAAAGCGCCGTCAAACCAATCTGGGTTTGGCTCCATCACTTTGCCATTGGCTATCGCCCGGAACTCCTCCACGCCAGCGGGCCCCAACTCTTTTTCAATCAGTTCTTCCCAGTCTGCCACTTTCACGGTCTTCCCGCTTTTCCGCCTGGCGACCAGCTCCAACACAATGTTATCGAGGCAGCGTGCGCCCGCGGATTTACGGCGAATTTTCATATCGGTGTCCACCAGGTAGAAGAATCCGCGTCCATAGGGAAACTCCTGGGATCTTCTGTCCTTCCAGTAAAGCTTGTACAAATCTGTGTTGGCATACTCGATATAGGGATTGAAGAAATACCTGGTGCTGCGTTTGCTAATCTGCCTTGCGACAAAATCCAAATCTGTTATGCCGGCGCGGTAGGGCAGAACCAGAGAATAAAACTCTGCTGTTCCCTCGTTAAACCATGTGCCCTCGCCACCCAGATCTTCCATCTTCGGCCAATTATGCGCCATCTCATGGGCCAGCGTATCCAGGGCCGTTTCCGGAGTCGGCCGCACCGCCTCACTATAGCCATACATAAACCCGCCCGGCAGCGCAGTGCCGCCGCCGCTGAGTTTGAACGGATCTTTGCGAAACAGTACTTTGTATTCCAGCGCTTCGTCGGAAAAGAACTTGGTCATATACGCATATAAATCCAGCAGCTTTGCAGAGATTTCCTTGGGGTCAAACAACGGGTCGCTCAACAAATACATTGAAAACCGACTGTCTTCTGCAAATGTAAACTCCTGAATCTTCCCCACTTGATAGTACGTAAATCGGAAGTCCTGGGGCGTGCCCACGTAGGAGATATCCCCTTTGCCTTGTAAGGTCATCGCCCAAGCATCGGCAGGCATTTCGGATAAGTCCCAGCGCAGATTTACAGTATAAGTTTTCTCCTCAGGCGCCATGAGAAAGGTCAGGCCGGCGCCGTTGGCGCCGTACTGCTCGTTCCGGAAGTCAAAGTAGGGGCTGGAACGATAATCCTCGGGCACTACCCTGGGGTAGAAGCGGTAGGCCAGGGCGACATTTCCAATGAGCTGCCGGTCAGGCCGCCATTGCTTTTCCGGGCCGAGACGGCCGACGCCATCAGTTTCATTAAGCGTCAGAGGTCCGGCTTCGTCCCAGGCGACAACTCCCTTCTCCGACAATTCACTACAGGGAATGGAAGCCACATTCAGCGGCAGAGCAACCAGAGGCACATCAGCCGAAACTTGTGGGTTTTCCAGACCATAAATTACATCCACATACTTAATCTGATAATCAGCGCCGCTATGGGGCTTGAGGGTAATGTTCAACACGGGCTGTTCCGGGTTTTCACCGCTGGATCTTAAAGCCGCCAATGTCGCAAGCAAAACTTTTTCCATTAGATTGCCTCCCGATTAAATCTTGATTATATCCGCAACGTATTAAGCTAGAGCGTTTTTTTCCACAACGCCGTCTTTAAGCACAACCTTGACACTATCCTTATGGGCCAGCACCGAGATGTCCGCCAGCGGATTCCCTTCCACAATCACGATGTCCGCCAACTTACCTGCCTCCAAGGTACCAATTTCTGATTCCAGCTTCATCAAATGGGCTGCGTTTCGGGTGCCAGCCCAAATCGCCTCCATGGGAGTGAGACCTGCCTTGACCATGCTTACGAACTCTTTGCCGTTTTCCGCATAGGGGCTGTTTTTAGAATTGGAGAAGTCTGTACCCAGGGCAATCCGGATTCCAGCTTTTCTGGCCATTTCAATCGAGCGCAGATTCGCCTCCGCGCATTGCACACCTTTTTCGTAGACATGGGGCGGCAGGAAATTCTTCATATTCGGGATCCCCAAGGACACGCTCAGGGTCGTGACCAAGGTGGCATCATTCTTTACCATCAGCTCGATGCACCGCTCATCCAAGAAAACCCCGTGTTCGATGCTGGTTACACCGGCCTCCAGGGCTTGGATAGTGCCGGCGGTGCCAGTACAGTGGGCGGCGACGTAAGTGCCGTGGCGACGGGCTTCTTCCACAATTGCTTTTACCTCTTCAAAGGAGAACTGGACATCGTCCAGGCCGTCGGCCAAGCTTGAAACCCCGCCGGTGGCGCTGATCTTAATGAATTTAGCGCCAATCCGAAACTGGCTGCGGGTGCCTTTGAGGCATTCATCGACTCCGTCCACCAACAGGGTAATCGGATTCTGACGCTGGCAGTGCTCCACCGAGAAATTGGTATCCATGTCGCCATGGCCGGCGGTGACACTGAGTAGGCGGCCACCGGGCATAATCCGCGGCCCGCGGGTGAATCCCTTGTCAATCGATTTCGCTAGGTACGGTCCGAACATACTCATATCCCGGGCGCCGGTAAAGCCGGCATCCAGCAGAATCCCCACCCCGTGGGCAGCCTGGAGAATCAGTTCATGATGAGACGTTGTGTAGATATTGCCTCCGAAACCACCGGTAAAATGCGTATGACAGTCGATAAAACCGGGCAGAATCGTGCCGTCATTGACTTCAATCACCTCGGCCTCTGGCGGTATAGAAATCTGTTCACGCGGGCCGACACTTTCGATTTTACCATCCCGAACCAGCACAGTTCCCTGCTCCACAGCTTCCCCGGCAACACCATCGATTACCCTGCCTTTAAGTGCGTATACGCTCATCATCATTCCCCCAATTAGATTAAAATTTATTGACTCATGCTTCACTACTCAGATTAGACATCCATAGATTTAGCTATATTACCGATAATTTTTATATGCCTGGCGGACTGACATCTTTCCCGCCGGCGCAGTTTCTGTTATCATAACTTTAACTATATAAAGCGGGCCCACTATCCAGCAAGGAGTGTACACAAATGACCTGGAAGCCGGATAAAGCTTCACCAATTCCGCTGTATGAACAGATTAAGAAATATCTTAAAAAACAAATCATGAATGAATGCTGGCCGGTGGGTTCCAAAATTCCTACCCAGCGACAGTTGGCGCAGCAATTTGCCGTAAACCGAAGCACGGTGACTGCGGCAATCCAAGACCTGATAGCCGAAGGACTGCTGGAGGGAAACACCCGCGGCGGGACAGTTGTCACCGCCAATGTCTGGTCTCAGCTTCCGGGCAACCCGCGGCCGGACTGGCAATCGTACATCCGCGCCGGCACCTACCAGCCGGATTTCTCGGCCGCCGACCAGATAAACAAATACTTTTCCTCCCAGGCCATCAGGTTGGGAGCGGCGGAACTCTCGCCATCCCTTTATCCTCGACAACTGATGGAAGATTCCGTAACGAAAGCGATAAAACGGGCGGACTCCCTGGGCTATGAACATGGCCAGGGCTCGTATGAACTGCGCAAAGAACTGAGTGCCTATCTAGCCACATCCGGGGTCGAAGCCCCGCCAGAACAAATCCTCATCGTCTCCGGCGCGCTCCAGGCCCTGAACCTGATCGCCCTGGGCATGGTCTACCGGGGCTCAACTATTCTCACCGAAAACCCTTCTTACCTGTACTCAATCAACCTGCCGGGCCCGGTGGACCTGCGGGTCTACGGCGTGCCCATGGACGCGGAGGGCATCCAGGCAAGTACCATCATCAAGCGCCGGCGGATGACCAACGCCGCCATGTTGTATACGATTCCATCCTTCCACAATCCCACCGGTATCTCGATGAGTGCTGCCCGCAAGCAAGAGCTAATCGCGATCTGCGAAGCGGAACGGCTACCGGTGATTGAAGACGATACCTACAGAGAACTATATTTTGGCGCCGAGGCGCCAAAACCGCTCAAGGCCTATGACCGCAACGAGCTGGTCCTGTTTGTCGGCAGCATGTCCAAGATGTTCAGCCCCGGCCTGCGTATCGGCTGGGTGGTGGGCAATCAGGCCGCCATCAAACGGCTGGCAGATATCAAAACCCAGCTGGACTTTGGCGCCAGCTCCCTGTCCCAACTGACGGTGACCGAACTTTTGGCAAGCGGTGGCCTCGATGCCTATCTCCAGAATTTGCGCAAAGAGCTTAAAGCCCGGCGCGACCTGGCCCTGCGGGCCCTGGACCGCCACTGCCGGGAGCTGGCAGATTGGCAAATCCCTAGCGGCGGTTTCTTCATCTGGCTCAAGTTAAAGCAAGCGCTGTCCATGCAAAAACTCTTCGATACCTGCCTTAAACGGGGTGTGCTTATCAACCCCGGCAGCAGCTACCTTGCCCAATCAAATCAGCACATCCGCATCTCATTCGCCTATGCCGACCATGCGGACTTATTCACCGGCATCCGGATACTATCGGAAGAGATCCAAAAGCTGAGCACCAATCCAGCGGCCCGTTAAGGGCCCTTTTTTATTGCTATCCGGCCGAACCTTCCGCGAGCTCGTTTAAATACTTATAAATTGTATACCGGGATACATTCAGGCGCTCGGAGACATAGGGCACGGATTTCTGAAATGAAAAGGCGTTCTTCTCCTCCAGCATCGCAATCAGCTGCAGGCGGTCCGCCTTTTTAAACGCCGATATTGGTTTGCCAATCGCGGCCACGCATTCGGCAAAGATATCGTTGAGCAAGTTGTCGCTTGATAGTGCGATGGCGCTGCGCAAATCCGGCCCGACACTGACGAAATCCGCCAGGGCGCTGGACGCGAATGCCAGCTCGGTGAAGTCGAAATTAATCCCCAAAGCCAGGCTGTAATCCTCACCGACCAAATTAAAGGTCGAGCTTTTGATCTTCTTACCCTCAGGTGTAGTGACAAGCATATTGATATAGTCGTATGTGATTAGGGCCATATTCAATTTTCCGCCTGCTGAAGTGTCCGCCTCCCCGGATGTTCCCGGGGCTTCAATTTTGTTATGCCCGCCGAGAATGTCCACCGTTGAGCCCACTTGACGGCCGGAAACATGACCATTATAGATCGCAAGGATAGGGTGGTCAGGTCTCGACATGTCATGCACCAAGGTTTCACAGGAAGAGCCAAACATTTCCGCCAGTCCTTTTGCCGTCCGGCTGAGGAATTCCAAGGCCTCTTGCTTATTCATCTTCTTCCCCCCAAGTAAAGATTTGCAGCTAGTTCTCGCCCGTTCAAGTTACCATATTAATCCATATACGTCCAGATAGGCTGCGCTAAACATGGTAACAGGCGACAAAATGACCCGGCTCCACTTCCCGCAGCTCCGGCGCAGCTTCGGCGCAGAGTGGCGAAGCCAAGGGACAACGCCCAATAAACCGACAGCCGGCTTCGGGATTAACCGGACTGGGCACATCCCCTGCCAGTAGAATCCGGGAGCGGGCCTGCTCGAACTCGGGGTCGGCAACCGGAACCGCGGATAAAAGCGCCTTGGTATACGGGTGCTGAGGATTAGTATAGAGCGCTTCCGAAGCGGCCAGTTCCGCAATCATTCCCAGATACATGACGGCGGTCCTGTCCGAGATATGCCGGACCATCCGCAAATCATGGGCAATGAAGAGATAGGTAAGCCCCAGCTTGTCCTGCAAGTCCATGAGCAAATTGACCACCTGAGCCTGGATTGAAACGTCCAGGGCGGAAATCGCCTCATCGCAGATGATAAAATCAGGATTGAGCGCCAGAGCCCTGGCGATGCCCACCCGCTGGCGTTGGCCGCCGGAAAACTCATGGGGAAAGCGGTTGGCATGCTCTTTGTTTAGCCCAACCATATTCAGCAGCTCATATATACGCTCCCGGCGTTCCGCTTTGGTTTTGTAAAGCCCGTGGATAATGATTCCCTCGCCGATGGAATCTCCGACGGTAATCCGCGGGTTGAGCGAAGCATATGGATCCTGAAAAATCATCTGCATACGCCGGGTCAATTCTTTGTTGTCCGTTTTCTTTGCCTTGTGCACATCTTTGCCATTAAACAGCACCTGGCCGCCGTCGGCGTCATATAGCCGGATAATTGTGCGACCAACTGTGGTCTTGCCACAACCGGACTCGCCAACCAGCCCCAGGGTCTCGCCTTGCTCAATCGTAAACGAAACACCATCAACAGCTTTCAGGACCTGGCCCTTGCCAACGGTGAAATATTTTTTCAAGTCATTGACTTGCAAAAGCGGACTAGTGACCATCGCTTGCGCCTCCCCTCTTCTCGACCCGAACCGCCAGCGTGCCATCCTGAGTCTCGGATACTTCGACGCTGGTAAACTTATGGCGCTCAAACCGGGGCGGTGCCACCTTAGGGGCCCGGGAATCCAGCAACCAGCAAGCAGCTTTATGCCCCACACCGACCTCAAACTCCGGCGGCGCCACCTCTCGGCACACCTCGAGGCAGTGGGGGCAGCGGGCGGCGAAGGCGCAACCTGGTGGCGGCGCAAACAAGTCCGGCGGCGTCCCCGGTATCGCGTTGAGCTTATTGCTTTCCTGGGCGCCGACCATCGGCATTGAACCCAGCAAACCCCAGGTATAGGGATGGCGGGGAGTATAAAATATATCCTCTGACCTACCGGTTTCGACAATCTGGCCCGCATACATCACGGCGACCCGCTGCGCCATCCGGGCGACGACACCGAGGTCGTGGGTAATCAGGACGATGGCCGTGTCCAGCTTATCCTTGAGGTCATTCATCAGCTCGAGAATTTGTGCCTGCATTGTCACGTCTAGAGCCGTGGTGGGCTCATCGGCGATCAGGATGTTCGGGTTGCAGGCCAGGGCGATCGCAATCATAATCCGCTGCCGCATACCGCCCGAATAGGTATGGGGATAGCGCAGCATATTCTGCTGCGGGCTGGGAATGCCCACCAGCTTGAGCATGTTGATTGCCCGCTCATCGGCAGCACGGGCTTGCAGCTGCTGGTGCTTGCGAATGCCCTCGGTGATCTGGCGTCCCACACGCATGGTTGGGTTCAGGGATGTCATTGGATCTTGAAATATCATCGAGAACTCCTTGCCCCGCAAACTCTCCATCTGCCTGTCCGTAAACTTGGCGATGTCTTTGCCATTGTATTTGATGCTGTCGGACTGGATGCGCGCCGGTGGTGACGGCGTCAGTTTAATCAAGGACTGAAAGGTGACACTTTTTCCGCAGCCGGACTCACCGACAACCGCCAGGGTTTCACCTTTATTTAAATAGAATGACACACCGCGCACCGCCTGTACTTTCCCTGCATAGGTGTCGAAGGTAACGCGATGGTTATTGACTTCCAGTATTTTCTCGTTCATAGCAAAAGCGCCCCCTAACAATAGATTAATCGCGCAACCGGGGATCCAGCGCATCCCGCAGACCGTCTCCAAACAAATTAAACGAGAGCACGGTAATACAGATAAACAGCGCCGGAATAAACATCTGACTGGGAAACAAGCGATAGACCTGAACACCGGCATTGGCAAGCTGCCCCCATGAGGTCATTGGCGCCTTGACGCCCAGCCCAATAAAGCTCAGGGTCGCTTCCGCAAAGATCGCGGCAGGCACCATCATTGTCATGCCGACAATCACAATCCCCAGGGTGTTGGGAATTAGATGCACAAATATCAGTCGGGCCGGCGAGGCGCCCAGGGTCCTGGCCGCAAGCACAAATTCCTGCTCCTTGAGGGAGAGCACCAGGCCACGGACGGTGCGGGCAGGCCCCATCCAGGCGGTTATCGCCAAAGCGATGATAATTGCGCTCGGCCCGGATCCAAGATAAATCATCAGCAGGATTACGTAGATCAGCTGGGGGATACACATGCAAATGTCGATTATCCGCATAATCAACATGTCCAGTTTGCCACCGAAATAGCCCGAAATGCCGCCGATGACAATCCCAAACAAGGATGGAATAATCGCGCCAAAGAATCCGACGAATAGCGAAACCCTGGCCCCCACCCAGACCCGGGTCCAAATATCGCGGCCCAGATTGTCGGTGCCAAACCAGTGCTCCGCCGACGACGAAGCGTTAAGGTTGGAAAAGTTGGTTTCATCAAATCTGTATGGAGACAGTTCCGGAATAATCATGGCCAAGAGCAAAATTACAACTATACAAACCAGACTGGCGACAGCAACCTTATTTTTAAATAGGCGGCGCGCCACATCACGCCAAAAGCTGATGCTGGGCCGGACAATCGCTTCCGCGCTGCCCCTGTCTGCACCAACCGGCTGGAATGCGTTATCCGGAAGCTCTTTGTAGACGTTATTCATCTCAGCGCACCTCACTTTGTGATCCGTATGCGCGGGTCAATCAGCCCGTATGCAAGGTCGACGGCGAAATTCAAAAATACCAGGAATGAGCCGTAAAAAACTGTTAGCCCCAAAACCATCGTATAGTCCAGAGCTTGCACAGACATCACGAAATGTCTCCCTAGACCGGGAATGGCAAAAATCTGCTCGATTACAAACGTGCCCATCAAAGTCGTAGCAATTAACGGGCCCAGATTAGTGACCACCGGCAGCAGGGCATTACGAATCTGATGCCGCCAGACAATCTGGCGCTCGGAAACCCCTTTGGACTTGGCCGTCTTAATATAGTCCTGGGATATAACCTCCAGCATCGAGGCCCGCATCGTCCGGGTGAGGGAGGCAACCATCGTCATGCCCATGGCCAATGTAGGCAGGATGGTGTACGCAAACCCTTTCCACTGGGCCACCGGCAACACTGACCACTGGACTCCGAACAGATACTGAAGCGCCGACCCGAGGATAAAGCTGGGCACAGACATGCCGATTACGGCAATCAGAACCAACGAGTAGTCCAAGGCATGTCCACGCTTCCGGGCCGAAACAATGCCAAAGAACATGCCCACAGGTATCGCAAAGGCCAAAGCACGTAAGCCCAAACTGGCAGACACAGGGAAGGCGTTGGCGATGATGCCGTTGACTGTCCGATTGGTATATTTAATTGAATAGCCCATGTCCCCCTGGAGCAAATTGCCCATATAGGAAACATACTGTCTGAGTATAGGCTGGTCGAGGCCGTAGTACTGCATCAGCTGTTCCTGCATTTCAACTGATATTGGCATCTCTGTCTGGAAAGGATTGCCCGGCAGTGAGCGCAGCAGGAAAAACGAAACTGTGGCCAAGAGCCAAATTGTGGCCAGGGAAATAAAAATCCGATAAATAATATAACGTTTCACAATAATTCCTCCTGTCAGGGCAGCAAACAAAACAACTTCAGCCCAAATGGTAACGCAGTGCAGGCAGGGCCTGCATGTGGAGGCAAAAACATATCCGATAATTCTTAATATAGAAAGGTCAAGGCGACAAAAAGGATTATATCTTCTTTTGTCGCCTTGACTTGTTTCTCGGAACGAATAGCGCCTATTATTTTGTCAGGTCGGTATAGATTAACTTAGCAGCTGCGCCCCCATACGAGGTATCCAAGCCGGTTACATAGTCCTGCTGGACATAGGCGAAGTTTTCGTAGGTGAGCATTACAAACGGACCATTGTCCAAGAGATACTGTTCAGCTTCCTGCAACTTGGCAAAACGTTCTGCCGGGTCGAGGATGTTGTTAACCGCATCAATTAGCTCATCATATGCAGGGCTGCCCCAGCGGGTCCAGTTGATGCCGCCAGTGCTGCGCCAGTATGCCAAGAAGATATAGGGATCGATGTCAGCCCCCATTGTCTGGTAATAGATGTCATACTCGCCCATGGCGGCGCCCTGAATTGCCTGGGGAATCGGCAGCATTTGAATCTCAATATTGGTCAAACCGAGAACCCGTTCCCAGGTGTCAATCAGCGCTTCTGCAACAGTCCTTCGGGCTGGAATCTCGAAGGTCACAAACGTAAGTGTCGGCAATTGGTCGATGCTTGTCCCCAATTCCTCCAGGGCCAGCTCCAGATATTCTTGGGCTTTATCGGTATCGCCAGTCAGGGGAACGGTATTTTGCACCGGATATTCATCGACGAAGTTGCCGTTTACCCCGGCATGAGTGGGATGGGCAAACCGGTTGGCGGACTCGGCAAACGGACTCACCGCGGCCGCGTTGTAAGCATCGCGGTCAATTGCGTAGCTCAGGGCGTTGCGGAAGTTAGCGTTGCTTGTCAGCGCGCCGCTCTCCGCGGTCTTGCCGGCCATGTTAAACTGCAGGAACGCGACATTACCCGCAGAACGGAGGTTGTGGTCGGGATAATTCACTTCCTGACCGCTGGGCAGTGAAGAAACATAGTCCAACTCGCCGCTGTCAAACATACTCAACCGTGTGTTGGCATCAGGAATAACCAAGAGCTCGATCCCATCTAAATTGACAGCATCGGCATTCCAATAAGTCTCATTCTTCGTCATCGTCAGCGAGGCCTCATGCTGCCATTCGGCCAAGATGAAGGGACCGTTGGACAAGAAGTGTTCGGGACTGGTGGCATAATTACTGCCGGCCGCCTCCACAAAGTCCTGGCGCAAAGGATAGAATGATGCTCTGGAAGCTAAGAGCGACAAGAAATAGGGAAGCGAGCGCTCCAGCGTAATTTCAAAGGTAGTTTCATCAAGCGCTTTTACCCCGACTTCACTGGCGTCGGTAATTTCGCCGGTATTAAATGCACGGGCATTAACGATGTCGTAGGCAATTTCGACTGTAGTTGAAGCTGTATCAGGGCTGAGAAAGCGCAGGAAGGCGTATTCAAAATCATATGCAGTAACAGGCTCCCCGTCTTCCCAAACAGAGTCACGCAGGAAGAAAGTGTAGGTCAGTCCATCTTCAGAAATTTCCCAGTCCTCAGCGACACCAGCAATAATCTCGCCGCCACTGTAGCGGACAAGGCCTTCGGAAAGATGGTACAACACATCCCCGCCCATGCTATCACTGGTTAGACTGGTATCAATGCTGACGGGCTCAACAGCATCGGCATAGGTAAAAATCTTCTCTCCGTCAGATTCTGCCGGCGTTGAACAGCCAGCTGCCGCAGACACAACTAATGTTAACGCAAACAAAAGGGCTAACAATTTTTTCATTCATTTCCCCTCCTCATTTTAATTACAGCGCTACAGATACTAGCTTCTTCATAAACCCCTCCCAAACCCATATTAGATTCTGTCGAGTAAATAAAATGATTAGACCAGGTGATTAGATTGTCGTGATTAGATAGAAGATTAGATAAGGAGATTAGATCCAAATTGTCGAAATGTGCTAACACTCTGTCAACCTTTACTAACGGTGTAACTATAGTCTACAAACTGTCAACCCCCGGGGTAAAAAAATTTGTCCCGCGTGTTACAACTATGTTACAGGTCCAGCTTAAACTGGCTCAGTTTTATTATAGGTGTTTTCACCGTCGTTTTCCTACAGCCAAATCGCAAACCATTAACCCAGCCAAATCGCAGAATTGGCGCCAGACAAAAGATCCAGCCCCCCTCTGGGGCTGGATCTCAAGTATTTAGCTCGTTAACAGCAAAATTGCACCCAATCCAGCAACAGCTTGTCAACCATGGTTGCTCTAATCTGCTTCTTCAACAATCCCCGCGAGCTTCATTAGATATAGCGCATTGCGGGTTTCCGATGGCCCCGGCCGCAACTGGTAATCAAAATAGATTTTATCATCCTCGTAGTACTCTTGGAAATGAAAGTTCGTTACTCGCTGATTCTCCGCTTCCAGCCCACAGAGCTCCAAATCATGGGTGGAAACCAGCCCAATGGCGTTGGTCCCTGTCAACTTGTTGATTAACACTTTCGCCCCTGTATGCCGATCCCGGGAGTTCGTGCCCTTAAACACCTCGTCCAGCAGATAAAAAACGCTTCTGCCCGCTTCCGCTTTCTGAACAATTTCCTTAATCCGCAAGAGTTCCGCATAGAAAGAGGACACGCTCTCGCCAAGATTATCGCCGATGCGCATGCAGGTATTTACTTCCATGAGGGAAGCCCGAAACTCCCGAGCGCATACCGGCGCGCCGGCATACGCCAGCACCAGGTTCACACCGGCAGTCCGCAAGAATGTGCTTTTCCCGGACATATTGGAGCCGGTGACCAACAACGCCCTGGTTCCGCCACCCAAAGCAATGTCATTCTGCCCCTTGCGCTCCGGCAATAACGGGTGGCCGATTGTCTGGGCCTCCAAAACCGCACCATCGTCGACGCACAGGTCGGGAAACACCCAGTCGGGATTCTCGAAGCGAATAATCGCCAGGCTGGCCAGGGCCTCAACCCTCCCCAGTGCCGCCAACCAGTCCTCCAGATATGCACCTGCCTGCTGTTTCCAACGCTCCAGGGCAATCAGGTTGCGAAAATCCCAGAGCAGCAAGATATTGAATACCATAAAGAACATATTCCTCCGGTCGCCGGCAGCATTCATCAAAGCAGCTAATTTGTCCAACTGCCGATATGCCGCTACCCCCACCTGTCCCTTCATGCCTTCTTTAATGTTAACAAGCAGCGGAGCTTGAAACTTCTCCTCCTCAACCAAGCGCAGCAACTGGTGATAGATTTGCAAGTCGGTTGCATAACGCTCCGCTAGGTTAAACACCCGCTCCCGCTCCTGCCGTTTATAGTTTAGGAGGGCGAACTGCAATACCAGCGCAGCTGCCGGCAGTATGCTGGGAATCAAATCGAAGCCAAAGGCCAAGATTAGTAGAACAATCGTAAGCGCGGGGCACAGCCGCATCAGCGCAATCACCACCGGCTTGCGGAAGAACTGATTTGCCTCCATTGCCCAGGCAATAATCTCCCCAGAATCCCTTGTTGCACCTTTGGCCAGCATCCCGGCGGCCTGGAACCGCTGCCGCCAGGATAGTTTATCCGCCAACTCGGCAACCGCCTGCTGGCGCTCAAGGATAGCGGCCCGATTGCCCTGGAGTTCGGACAACAACTCCCGGAGCTTCTGCCTGCCGGCAAAAGTCTTGGCAACACTGATCCATTGAAACACCGACCTAGGACCGAAAATGTCCAAATCACTGGTGTAGCTATGCTTGTCACCGACAAAATCCTTGCCCGCATCGGCAAACTGATCCCATGCTCCAGCCAGCCGCTGCAGGCCCTCGCTATTGATATCCCGGAGCAACGTAATCTGCTTAATCTCTTTAAGCGACTTGGCATGTGACACAACAAGCGAAACAAAGATGGCGGCAAACAGCAATAGACTAATTGTCAGCAAAAAATAATTAGCTTGCTGGTATGTAGTAATTGCTGCCACCACACCAAGGACAAACACTGCCAATCTCAGATTGCTGAGCCGGCGTTCAAATTTCTGCAGCCCCTTCAGCTGCCTATTATAACGAGCTTCTCTGTTCTCGTACTCCTGCTTTGGGGTGTTCAAGACATGCATCCTCCATTCCCAAGCTACGTATATTTCTCAAGCCAAAAGTCCAGGCCAGGCCCGGACTTTTATAATACCACATATGCACTTGTATCAGGTTTTTCCAACCAATTTTCTAAGTGCCGCAGAAAGTCTGATACGGCTCAGCCGATGGTGGCGGCGGTTCGGTGAATGCCACCTGCTCCGGAGAGTGGGCAAAGGGATCGCTCAGCACCAAGAGCACTCGCTCCATCACTTCCAGGTCGCCGTCATCGACGGCGGCGGCCAGCGCTTCTTCCACCCGGTGGTTGCGGGGAATCACTGCCGGGTTAGTGTTCCGCATCAAGTCCAGGCTTAGGGACCGAGATTCCTGCTGCCGGCCCAGCCGCGCCTGCCATTTCTCGTGCCACTGGGAAAACTCTTCACTGGCAAAGAAAGGTCCCTCCAGCTCCTCAATTGTCAAAGCCCTGAAGGTATTGGTAAAATCTGCCGCCTGCTGCTGCATCAGCTTTAGGAGTTCATCAACCAAGGCTTCATCTTCCGCTTCCTCGTTGAATAACCCCAGTTTGGCGCGCATGCCCTGCAACCAATTGTAGTCGAAGAGGGCATTATAATCGGCAATCGCATCTTCCGCCAGTTTAATCGCCCTGTCCTGCTCATCAGCCAACAACGGCAGCAGGGTTTCTGCAAACCTCGCCAGATTCCAGGCGCCAATCTGTGGCTGATTGCCATAGGCATAGCGGCCGTGTCTGTCTATCGAACTGAAAACTGTCTCCGGATCGTACGCGTTCATGAACGCACAGGGTCCGTAATCGATTGTCTCGCCGCTGAGCGCCAGATTGTCTGTGTTCATTACGCCATGGATAAAGCCAACCAACTGCCAGCTGGCAATCAGCGCCGCCTGGCGCTTGGCAACTTCCAGTAACAGCTTCAGATAGCGGTCCTCCCGGCCGATATGGGGAAAATGCCGTTCAATTGTGTACTCGGCTAGGGCCCGGAGGTCATCCTCACTGCCCCACTGGGACGCATACTCAAAAGTGCCCACCCGGATGTGGCTGGCTGCCACCCGAGTAAGGATAGCGCCAGGAAGCACCGATTCCCGGTAAACCTCTTCCCCGGTGGCCACCACTGCCAGACTGCGGGTGGTGGGAATACCTAGGGCATACATCGCTTCGCTAATAATATATTCCCTGAGCATCGGCCCCAAGGCAGCGCGACCGTCTCCCCCGCGGGAATACAAGGTTTTTCCCGAGCCCTTCAGTTGGATGTCAAAACGCTCCCCCGGGGGCGTAATCTGTTCCCCCAGCAAAACTGCCCGGCCATCCCCCAACATCGTAAAATGGCCAAATTGATGCCCGGCATACGCCTGGGCCAGGGGCAGAGCGCCCGGCGGCAGCTTATTCCCCGCAAACACCGCCACCCCCTCACTACCCCGAAGCACCTTAGGTTTCAGGCCCAGCTCCTTGGCCAGCGACTCATTGAGCACAACTAACCGGGGCGACGGGACCGGTTCCGGCTTCTGCCGACTGAAAAATTTCTCCGGTAAATTCGCATAGCTGTTATCAAAATTCCATCCGGGATTGTCTTTTACTTTACTCATCGCCATCCCCTTATCTTTTCGGCTTCTAATCTATTTATAGCTTTCTCAAACAGCTGCAAATGAACTCTAGGAATTGAGATAATTCTCTTAGCTAGTTGAGAATTAGTTGACCCCCAACCACTTTCCAGGTTGCGTCTCGCGGCCCAGTCGTACATTGTAAGAGCACGGATAGTATAAAGTACAGCAGCCCCAAGCATCTCGGGGCTACAACAAATGTTTCCAATCCCGTCTTCCATATAGAATGCGAATAACCGTAACGGTGTCATCTTGTTCAGAAATCATATAAAAAGCGACATAATTTTCCACAATCAGCTTGCGAATCCCTTGGGTGGCAAGGCGTTCGTCTGTTGCCATAGCATGACGGGTCGGTAATTTGTCCAGACTCATCACAGCTTTTTTGATTTTACCCACCAGTTTTTTTGCTATGACAGGCTCAAGCAGTTCCTCGGAAATATATTCGGCAATGGCTTGCAAATCGTCCGCCGCCGGTTTCGTCATTAGAACCTTATATTGATTCATTTTGACAATCGGTTTTCAATTTTTTCAAATACACTCTCTGCAGATACAACTCTGTTGTCTTTTACAGCTTCCATTCCTTCATCCAGCAGCTTATACAGTTCAAGCTTTCCAACAAGCTTTTCATACGTAGCTATGCTCATGACCGCCAAATCTCCCCGCCCGTTCTTGGTAATATAAACAGGTTCGGAATACTGGTGGCAAAACTCCGAAATCTCGTTGTACTTGTTTCTCAAATCAGAACTTGGTCTGATGTTTGGCATAGTGCACACCTCCAGCCATGTTATATGCATATTCTATCAATATACAGATATGCGGTCAAGGTAGTCCGACCACTAGCGGATAAACTTGCACAAAAACTTTTCCACAGGTCTTCCCACTGGACTGCCGAATGTAATATAATGTAATTGCACAACTCCATTTACTGGTAATAGATGGGAGGTTTGGCCTGGCAGGAGCTCGGTACACTTTTATCACCTGGATTTACCATTCCAGGCACCAAGGACGAAGGAGGTATTATAATGTCTTTATTTACTAAGTGCGAGAAGTTTACCGACGCAACCGATGCGCAAAAAATGGGACTTTACCCCTATTTTCATGAGCTCCATTCCCAGCAGGATGTGGAAGTAATCATGGAAGGTAAACGCCGTATTATGCTGGGCTCCAACAACTATTTGGGCCTAACCGCCGATGAAGGCGTGAAACAGGCAGCAATCGCCGCAATCGAAAAATACGGAAGCGGCTGCTCCGGCTCCCGGTTTCTGAACGGCACTTTGGATCTGCACACAGAGCTGGAACGCAATCTAGCCCGTTTCCTACGCAAAGAAAGCGCCTTGACATTTTCTACTGGGTTTCAAACAAACCTGGGCATCATCAGCACAATCTGCGGACGCAATGACTATATAATTTCCGACAAGGAAAACCACGCCAGCATTTACGATGGCTGCATGCTCAGTTACGCGAAGCATCTGCGCTTCAAACACTCAAATATGGAAGACCTGGAACGGGTGCTGGCCTCGATTCCGGAAGATGCCGGCAAACTAATTGTCACCGACGGTGTATTCAGCATGAGCGGCGATATCTGTCGCCTGCCGGATATAATTGAGCTTAAAAACAAATACAAAGCCCGGGTGTTGGTGGATGACGCCCACGGCTTGGGGGTTCTCGGCGAAGGAGGCCGGGGCACCGCCTCCCATTTCGGCCTGGAGGATGAAGTGGACATGATCATGGGTACCTTCTCCAAATCATTGGCCAGTCTCGGTGGGTATATGGTTGCCTCGGAAGTTGTCGCAAATTATATCAAACATAAATCCCGCCCGTTCATTTTCTCTGCCTCCATCCCACCTGCTTGCTGTGCCGCGGCCATAAAAGCACTGGCAATCCTCGAGAACAATCCGGAACGGGTGGACAAGCTTGCCCATCTGGCTAAGTATATGAAAGCTGCCTTAAGAAACCGGGGCATCAAGATTCAGGACTCACCCACCCCGATAATCCCCATCTATACTACAGATGTAATCACCACCCTCACGGTAAACAAACGCTTGTTTGAAGCCGGAGTATATGTCAATCCTGTCCTGCCACCGGCGGCGCCGGCAAATGACTGTCTGCTCCGTCTCAGCCTGATGGCAACCCACACCGAAGCCCTACTGGACGAAGCTGCAGATATAATCGAAGCAGTAATGAAGGAGGCAAATCTGGCATGAGCCAGACGCCAAAGGTTGTTGCGATCACTGGTGCTTCCAGCGGTATTGGCAAAGAAACGGCGCTACTGTTTGCCAAGAAATGTTGGACTGTCTACAACCTCAGCCGCAGGCCGTCAGGCCTCCCCCAGGTAACTGATATTTCAGTGGACGTAACCGATGAAAAAGCGGTCAAAACAGCTTTTGACCAAATCCAGCAACAAAGCGGCCGCCTGGACTTACTAATTAACAACGCCGGCTTTGGCATTGCCGGCGCGGTGGAATTTACTGAGCTGCACGAAGTCAGACGTCAATTTGATGTCAATTTCTTTGGCACCCTTAACAGCATAAAGGCTGCTCTGCCCATGCTGAAAAAACACAGGGGCAGGATCATCTCTGTTTCTTCTGTAGCCGCTGTATTTGCCATCCCCTTTCAATCCTTTTATTCTGCAACCAAGGCGTCGGTAAACACCCTGACCAATGCCCTGGCCAATGAGTTGAAGCCATTTGGCGTAAGCGTGTGCGCTCTGCAGCTGGGGGATGTGAAAACAGACTTCACCGCTGCCCGGGCCAAATCTCTGGCCGGGGATGATGTTTATGGCGGCGCCATCAGCCACAGCGTCGCCGTTATGGAGCGGGACGAACAAAATGGAATGCCGGCAGAGCAGATTGCCCTGGCCATCTACAAAATTGCTAAAAAACCCAGAGTTAAGCCTCTGTACACCATAGGGTGTAAATACAAACTCTTTGTCTTCCTCAACAAGTTGCTGCCCAATGCCTTGGTAAACTCCTTAATCAGAAAGATTTACGTGCAGTAAATAAGACTGACTCCCGGGCGAAATAGAACCAACCAACCCGCTACTTCGTCTTACTAACAGCATATCCGCGCAGGGATTGTCCCTGCACTATATTGAAGGGAGAGGATTGCAGCTATGCAGAGACATAAAGTTTTGCTGGTCATCTTGCTTGCCATTGCCCTTATTGTCGGCGGCTGTGGCTCATCGGATTCTTCCATGCCTGGCGCTCCCGATTTCGAAGAAGATCGGGGGGGCGACGATTATGCTGAAGCCCCCGGTGAAGGTGAGGAGCAAGGCCCCCGCTACCGCATCTACCAGGGATCCCTCCGAGTAAAGGTTGAGGATACTGAGGCGGCTGTCAAGGAGCTCAGTCAGAGGGCTGAATCGCTTGGTGGATATATCGAAGACTCCCAGCAGTGGGATTCTACATCTCCTTCAGCTTTTATCGTCCTGCGGGTGCCCCAGCCAGAGCGTAACCCTGTTTCTTAACCTCATCAGCTACCTGTTTATCCTCATAATAGCTGCCTTACCAATTCTCCTACCACTAGCTTTAATTCTTCTGGTCTGGAGCCGTTTCCGCAAACGCAAAGTTGAATCAACTAAGCCCGATGACAATCAGGACTAACAAACCATCATATAGCAAAGAGGCGCCGCGGCGCCTCTTTATTGTTGCAAGCCTACATTATCCGGATAAACCATTTCAGGACTCAAAATTCTTCAGGCTATCCCCATACTTATAGGAGATTAATTGTCTTTCTTTAGTCTTAACGTAGGCCTCCTCCTGATGAGAGTATTCAGAGATCTCTTTTGCATTAAAGCTTCGGAAAAACTCAAGAACATCCTTCATTGTAGCTAACTCTCCTTCAGTGAAAACCGATAAATCTGGCTGTTTATGAGGCTCGATATATTCCCCCTCATAGCTTCCGAATGGTTGTATAGATACAATATTGTTTTCAGTCAGATAATCCAGGAGTAGGCCGTGATTCAGGGGAACGGGTCCATAAGGTAAATGTTGGTACGGAATTCCACTTACGGAGTGGCTAAACCTCTTGTAGTTGACGAAATCAGCGTAAAACAAATACTTCATCAGCTTGCTTTTCGCTAGCTCGGGGTTAGCACTGGAGAAGAACAAAACCATATTACACATATTATCTATTTCAAACTCTCTGAAACCAAGAAAATGAGGATTAATGTACTTATAACGTTCAGACAAAAGTTCACCTAAATCTACCTGGATGTCCGGATTGTTCCCAGCTAAAGAAGCTTCTAATCTCTTTCGGTCCAGTCGTCCCAATTTTTCTTTTACTCGCAAGTACATTCGCTGGACAAAATCAGTATTGTCTCTAATCAAAATCAAAGTGTTCATGTGGGCAGAATCGGGTAAAGCTCCGGTTTCATAGCGGGCAACTGTATTTGGACTCCATTTTAGCAAAGTGGCAAAACCACGTTGAGATAGCCCGTAACGTTCCCGTACCGCCCGTATTTCTTTAGGGGAAAGCAGTTTATGCCGCTTACGATATTTGTCATATACCTTTTGAATAGTTAACTCATCTAACTCTTCGTCAAATATCGGGGTGTTACATCTGTTACAAATTCTGACCGCTGTCTCTAAATCAATATTTTCTCCTCGAACCGCATATACTTCTTGCTGCTCCTCAACTCTAGTATCACTGTCCTGGTCACACTCGGGACAGTAATAAACGTTTTCACGGTCATCTTTCATTTTCACACCCTCCAATCTTTTTAAGGTTTTTAGTTTATTATAATTAGACTTTGTTCTAATATATTTATTCCTTTTAGGCCATACCTCCAGCTAATTAGTTATCCTGGTTGGGAATATTGTAACAAATTCAAATAGTTCATGCAACCAATTGGTAGCAGTAAAGCTGAAAAAAATGGCTTCAGCTTGAAAAAACTGAGAGCCATTTACCCCATACCATATCATTTTGCGATTCAGAACGAATCAATCATCTTCACCAGGTTATTTTTAACAACATCAATTTCCTCCAGCAACGGCCGCAATCTGTCCTGCCATCCCCCTTGGTTATATCGCGTCGCATATCTGATAATCGCTTCGATATCTTCAGAGTTAAGTGTGTACGTGTTCGCCTCAGGATTGTAGCCCTGCTGCAGCCTCCTTAGCAGCGACTGGAATCCTCCAGACCCCTTCACCTCTCGCAGCAATGGCTCCATAACTTCCTCTCGGACTCTGATAAAACAATTTTAAACATAGCTTCCTCCAGTAGGCTAAATTGAAGACGGCGCTACCATCCTCGTCCTCTTCCCTTATTATACTTAAAGCTTAATCTAAAAACAGGCAGCCCTAATTTTAGAATATGTCTTGCTGTCTGTGCTGGCCAGCAACTTCCGACCATCCTTAAATCGGGCAACAAAGGTGACCTGTGTCCTCCTCCCGCCAATCAGTAAGCCGCCCAGCAGGCCGACAGGACCAAAGGCAATCCCGCCGATCGCCCCCCAACCCAAGGTGCCACTGAGCTTTTTAACATCCCTTTCTGTCACCACTTCCAGCTCTTCAATTGAACTGGCAGGGATCCTTTCGCCAAAAAAACGGTGTTGAGCTGTCCGCAGTGCAAAGGCACCAAAACCAAACTCACCTGAACCTTTGAGAAAATCCCCGGCATGCACCCGTACCTTAGCCATGGCAATCCCCCTCCCACACTAACCACATAAAATTATAGCAGGTCGCCGCGACAAAAATGTTCGGACATTTAGAGGGATATCAGGCCAATCTCAAGAATAATTCTCTAATAAATAAACAATGGGGGGATATTATGTTTAAACTGTATTGCCGAACATATCAGGGTGTGTTAAAGCTTTCCTCGTATGTATTGCCCTGGCGCCAGCCCTATTTGTTGGAAGGCGAGGGGAGCCTGCAGGAATTGCCCAAATTAATGAAGGCAAAGGACCTAAACAATGTCCTTATAGTTACTGATGCAGGGCTTGTTGCTCTAGGGCTTATGGATGATATGCTCGCCGGCTTCGCTGAGAATGGGATTGCGTACACAGTCTACGATAAAACTGTACCCAACCCGACCATCGACAATATCGAGGAAGCCCTGGAGATGTACAAGCGCAATAGCTGTGTTGGAATCGTTGCCTTTGGCGGCGGCTCGCCTATGGACTGCGCCAAGGGTGTGGCTGCCAGGGTGGCCAGACCCAAAAAAAGCATCCCTCAGATGAAAGGCCTCCTCAAGGTACTAAAAAAGATTCCACCGCTTGTGGCGGTACCTACCACTGCAGGCACTGGCAGCGAGGTTACCCTGGTCGCAGTTATAACCAATAGCAAGACCCATGAGAAGTATGCAATTACCGATACAGCCCTTATCCCTCACTACGCAGTGCTGGACCCGCTCTTGACCGTAAACCTGCCACCCCATATTACTGCCACCACCGGCATCGATGCCTTAACCCATGCAGTTGAAGCGTACATCGGCCGAGCTAATACCGTGCAAACAAAAAAGGACAGCCGGGAAGCTATTGAACTGATCTTTGCCAACCTCTACCGCGCCTATAGTGACGGCACGGATATTGCTGCCCGCTCCAATATGATGAAAGCAGCATACCTGGCAGGGGCAGCCTTTACAAGGGCTTATGTCGGTTATGTCCATGCAATCGCCCATACCCTGGGGGGCTTTTACTCGATTCCCCACGGCCTGGCTAATGCTGTAATCCTGCCATATGTCCTGGAATACTTCGGCCAGTCAATCCACGACAAGTTAGCAGAGCTTTCGGATTTGGTGAAATTAAGTCAGGCGGGGGATACAGACGCCGAGAAAGCCAAACGCTTTGTTGCGGCCATTAAAGAACTGAACCAGAAGATGGACATTCCAGAAAAGATTAAGGGCATCGAGGAAAAGGATATTCCCCTGATGGTGGAAAGAGCCTTAGCAGAGGCCCATCCCCTTTATCCTGTTCCTAAAATTATGTCTAAGCAGGAAATGACTGAAATCTATTATCTGATTAAGGAGTAACCTGTAGCTCCAAGAGTTCCAGAAGCATAACAAGAAATAACAAGGTCCTACTGGCATGCCAGCTGGGCCTTGCTAATTATTTCCGCAGAATTTTCTCCATCGCTTTTCCTTTAGCTAACTCATCAATCAGCTTATCCAAATAGCGAATTTCCCGCATGGTTGGTTCTTCAACATTCTCCACCCGCACGCCGCAGACCACACCTTTAATTAATTCCCGGGCAGGATTCATCCCAGGAGCTTCGGCGAAGAAGGTCTCAAAGTCTGTCTGCTTTCCAGCTGCGCTTCAAGCTCTTCCTGACTATAGCCTGTCAACCAGCGGATAATTTCATCGACCTCTGTTTTCGTCCGTCCTTTCTTCTCCGCCTTTGCAACATACATGGGATAGACTTTTGCAAAGCTCATTGTATATATTTTGTGTTTGCTCATAATCCACCTCAATCATACAATTTCATTTAATGATACCACGAAAAATAGTCGGGCACAAAACAAAAAGACCGTTTAATCGCCAATAATCACATACATCCCAGACTTCAAGCCATCCATGGTATAAGCCTCACCATCGATGAGAAAGGTATCTTCATCCTGCCAGTCAAGATTCCAGCGTTCATTCCATTCCCCATGAAACACTAGCCAATCCCGGCTCAACACCCCCGGAACCATCGCCTCCCGAATATGCACACTGGTACCCCCACCAAGCGCTCCTGCATTAACTTCTCTAGCGTGTATTACATACTGCCCCCCAGGGGACGGAACTATACCTAGGACTGTATCACTGCCCATCACAGTGGAAAACCCAACCAGCAACAAAACAGGCAGGACGCCTACAATGAACAGCACCGTAACCAGCGTTGCCCTGAGTGCAGGCACAATTTCACCGAAGCCGCCACTGCGGAACAATTTAAACGCAGTTAGCACAAAGAGCAGAGAAACTGCCCAGGGCACCCAGCGACCAAGGGCGACAAGATAAACCAGGTTTGAGACAGGTACGTAACTAAGGCCAAGCGATACCCCAGAGATCATACAAAGCGCGAGCAGCAACCACGGTGAACTTACTCGCTTCCAAACCGCCCACAGAGCTACAATCGTCAGCAGCCAGAAGATTACCTGCCCGCCCAGCTCCAAGATTATCCTCAGCTCAAAGAAAAGAATAGACAAAAAGATAAGCAATCCAATATAGACAAACGGCACCCACTTAAGATGTTTAACTGTTACCAGCTCCTTTACCCAGATTTACTATGCAAAATCAAACACCAACCCTAGATGGCATGACCTGATTGAACCGATTAAAGAATTCAACAAACTTGTGGTTGAATGCAAAGAACCTAAAAAGCACCGTGCTTCCGATTGGTGATGGTGTACTGGTAGCCGTCAAGAGGTAAATCCACTCCAACGCCGTGCATGCCCCCCACCCAAAGTAATACTGGCCAAATTGTGGACAATTCCAATGTCTACCGGTAGAGTACCAGTTGAACCATCTAGACAAAACCGCTTCACTCAAGATGCATAAGTGTAACTAATCCAATTTAAAATTCATCCAATTAGCATTTAATAAGGCAGGGCATTAAAGAAAGCCTTCCGATTTTAGAATGACGAAACCCATTACATGCTTTATAATCACAGTAAAGATTTATTCACAGGGGGGGCTAATAGATGAATATCCGGGACTTTGAAAAAAATATCTCCGAAGTAATTCTCCAACGTGGCTGGGACTATTTTCAGACAGACCGAGTCACATCCCTTGAACAGGAAGATGCTATTACCTATGTAGCATTTGTCGAGGGAACAGACCTTTACTCTGTGACCGTCACCCTAGATGGCGCAGAGAACATCGAACACTCTAATTGCGACTGTCCTTACGATGCGGGACCATTTTGCAAACATGAAGTTGCCGTATTCTTTGCCATACGCGACCTTTACGAAGAGTCCACCACTGTCACACAATTTAAATCAACTACCAACCACAAAGACATCCGCAACACACTTTCCAGCCAGAGCAAGGACAAGCTGGTGGAATTCATCCTCGGTTTAACTGACTCCTACCCAGAAATCCGGCAAAAAATCAACCTGCAATTTTCTGGCGATACCAAATCCGAAACCCTGATTCATTGCCGGAGGCTAATTCACACTTACCTGGACCGCCATAGCGACCAATCCGGATTTATCGGCTACCACCAAGTTGATGAAGCCCTCACTGGTGCGGAAATGGTCTTGAACAAGGCGAATACCTTGGTTGAGGAGGAAGAATTCAGTACAGCCTTAGTCGTGTATTTCACAATTCTCCAAGAAATTGTCCCTACCCTGGACTATTGTGACGACTCCGACGGCTTCATGAGCGGTCTAATCAATGAAACGCTCGATTCAATAAGCGTACTAAGCCACAAGGCCCAAGTACACCCTGAAATTAACATTCTTGAATTGTTTGAGAAAACCTTTTCGGAAGCCCAAAAAGATATCTACTCAACCTGGAATAATGAATGGCAATTATCCCTCCTGGAAACTTGCGCACTGCTGGCGCCAACTTCCAGCGAACGAAGCAAACTAGATCACTATCTTAACCAAATCTCAAAATCCAGTCAGGACAAGTATTACGAGGATGAAATAGCCTTACTCCGCCATCAATTGCTAGACGAAGACAACCCGAAACTAGCTGCAGAATATCTGCAACAAAACATCCATCGCCCCGACTTCCGGAGAATGGCAATCAATTCTGCCCTGGAGGCGGAAGATTACTCTACCGCAGAAAAATTAGCCCTTGACGGTGAAAGCCATGACGCCCGATTCCGAGGCTTGGTCAGTGACTGGAAGAAAATGCGCTACGAGACATACAAAAAATCTGGGCAGCTGGAAAAGCAACGCACCCTGGCCAAGGAGTTAGTCCTCGGCAACAGCATTGAGCATTACAAAGAACTAAAGGCCGCTTACCCGACTGACCAATGGCCAGAAGTATATTCTGAGGTAATCCAAATGCTCGAACAAAAGCAAAGCCGCATTTACACCGAAGTATTGCTCGCCGAAGAAGACATGCCCAGGCTAATGAAATACCTAAGCAAGCATAAATACCAAGTGACTGACTATTATCGTCATTTGCTGCCTGATTACAAAGAAGAAGTAACAGTCATCATGACAGAGCTAATTCTGGAAAAGGCAACGGATGCCGGTAATCGCAGCCACTACCGGAAAATCTGCTCACTTATCCGGAAACTAAGAAAAATAGCCGACAGAGATGCCGTTGAGGCCATAGTTAACAAACTAAAGAAGAGATATCCCCAACGACCTGCCTTCCAGGACGAGTTATCAAAGATCCGCTACTAATTTCCGCAATGTTCTTCTTCTCGATGCCAAAGATCGATATGCATATACAACCAGCCTTTAAAATGGCTGGTTGTGTTTTGTCCAACCTAACCCATTTGTCATCAATGCAATGATTATCCAGCAAGAACTCCTCCCGGTATACTGCAAGGGTAGTCTTGCCGGAGCCCGCGACCACCGTATGGCCACTGGGCTTGGCGGTAATCAGCAAAGTTGCACACTTCAGACATTACATGTATAATCATTGTAGATACGTTAAATGGAGCGTGATTATAATGCGTGTTAAAGTGCAGAAGTGGGGCAACAGCATAGCGTTGCGCATCCCCAAATCCTTCGCAACAGAAATCAACTTGCAAAATGGGTCTACCGTCAACCTGTCACTGAAAGATAATCGATTAATTATTGAGCCTATAGACACTGGTGAATACGAGCTAGAGGAATTACTTTCTAAAGTAACAGAAGACAATCTCCACAAAGAATATCTTGTCGATAAACCAGTTGGCGATGAACAATGGTAAGTTACGTACCTGCAAGAGGTGATCTTGTCTGGTTAGATTTCTCACCGCAAACCGGCCACGAACAATCCGGGCACAGACCAGCAGTCTGCCTGTCCCCCAGACAATATAATCAGAAGGTAGGTCTCGCCTTATTTTGTCCAATTACCGCCCAGAGCAAAGGTTATCCTTACGAGGTAGCGCTACCGTCTACATTACACGTTTCTGGAGTTATCCTGGCAGACCAAGTAAAAAGTTTTGATTGGAAGGCGCGTAATGCTAAGTTTATTGAAACACTACCACAAGCAAAGATGCAGGAAGTGCTGGGAAAACTAAACACATTGTTATAGCTGGCGTCCGACTGCTTGGCATTACTCAGATAACTCTTGAGCTGGTCCAGGCCCTGTCAAAGCCGGGCCTGGCCTTAACCTCACAAAAGAATGTAGGGCACTAACTTACCATCCCGATTAAGTTGAACACAGATATCGAGGCATCTTACTGACAATATTTAACTTGACCATCGATTTGTACAGGTAACAAACCGTAGGAGGCTTTGTCAGCGCTGTTTTTGCTGAGCCATATAGCCCATAAGTTGACGGTATTGCCTGTCCAACAACTGCTAGGTATAATGACCTTATCTTATGAAAGGAAAGGACGCCCCGTTAGCGTGCTACCCATTACAGCAGCACCAGGGCGTCCCAACTCAAAAACCATGGTCATTATAT
>VEMY01000033.1 GCA_009711825.1 Bacillota bacterium
GACAGGTTGCCGGAATACGACAGGGGGCCGGCGGTCCTGGGACACACAGCACATCGCAGGGGAAAATCACGTTGGGATTGGGGATGTGGGGGTTGGCGGCGATCAGCGCATTGAGGCTGACACCAAACCGTTGGGCAATCAGGAACATGGTGTCTCCCGGCTGAACGGTGTACCTACCCTGGAATCCGGGGGGACAGGTCGCCGGAACACGACATGTAGGCGGCGGCGCCACACCAGGCACGCAAAGCACATCGCCGGGGAAAATCAAGCTGGGATTTGGAATATGCGGGTTGGACGCAATCAAAGCGTTGAGACTGACACCAAACCGGCGGGCAATGAAGAACATGGTATCCCCAGGCCGGACGGTGTACCGACCCTGAAACCCTGGCGGGCAGGATGCAGGCACCCGACCGCCCTGACGCATTTGCTGGTCATCGCTGATGTTCTGACAGCAGCTGGTAAGTTTCTCATCCATCTGCATGTACCTCCCTTCTCTTCTGCGCAAGCCTTGTATGGCCTGTGCTCCCTACATACTATGAATCTGAATCGTAAAAGGTAAGTGGGCGATTTTCCCGGTTGACGGCATTTGTTGAGCTCTCAACTGTAATAATCGGCATGGAAAATATTTACCGCTTTAATGGAATATCTATAGTAGTGGATAATTGCCTGAAGGATTACAAAGGGGTGATGTTTCAGAAATTAGTCGTGCAGGTCGCGCAGGTCTCAATTTCATTTCAATCTCAAGGAGGAGAGGGTATGTTTAAGAAGCTTGGTTTTGCGGTACTGGCTCTTGCCCTAATCGCCTTCCCCCTGGCCGGATGCGGCGGGGGAGACGATGATGTGATTCGCATCGGCGTCTATGAACCGATGACCGGCGTCAATGCCGCTGGCGGGGAAATGACTGTAGAAGGTATTGAGCTGGCTAATGAACTGTTTCCGGAAATCCTGGGCAAGCAAATTGAGATCATCGTGGTGGACAATAAATCTGAACCTCAAGAAGCTGCCAACGCTGTTTCGCGTCTGATTGACCGGGATAATGTGCACGCTATCATCGGCAGCTATGGCAGTTCGTTATCCATGGCCGGTGGCCCCGTGGCGGAAGAAGCTGGCATTCCCGTGGTCGGATGCTCCCCCACCAACCCCCTAGTCACCCTGGGCAATGATTACTATTTCCGGGTCTGCTTCATCGACCCCTTCCAGGGCACCGTCATGGCTAACTACGCTGTCAATGAACTGGGTGCAAAGACAGCGGCAATCATCAAGGATGTAACCCAGGATTACTCAGTCGGTCTGAGCAACTTTTTCAAGCAGGCGTTTGTCGAATTGACCGGCGATGCCGACTCCATCGTCGCCGAAATCAATTACAACACCGGTGACCAGGACTTTACTCCCCAGTTGCAGACAGCAAAAGCCGCCAACCCCGACGTTATCTTTGCCCCTGGGAACTATGCTGAATCAGCACTGCTGATCAAGCAAGCCCGGGAGGCGGATATTACCGTCCCGATTCTCGGCGGCGATACCTGGGAAGCGCCAGATTTCCTGGACGTGGGCGGCGACGCAGTTGAAGGTGTTGTATACAGCACCCACTTTACTGCCCAGGCACCAGTCACTGCCAGGTCCAATGAGTTCCTCGATGCATATCGGAATAAGTTTGGGGCGGAAGCGAACGCATTTGCCGCTCTCGGCTATGATGCCTATCTGGTGATTTTGGACGCCATCGAGCGGGCAAACAGCCATGACCCCGGGGATATCCGGGATGCCCTGGCTGACACCCAAATCTTCGAGGGCGCAACCGGGATAATCACCCTTGATGAAAATGGTGATGCCACCAAGAGTGCGATTATCAATACGGTAGAAAACGGTGAATTTGTCTACCTGACTACGGTGCACCCGTAATAATCTGAACAGCTCCCCCTCCACCGAGGGGGGGCTATTCTTCCAAGGGGGGGTATATACGATGAGCGGCACCGAGTTCACTCAACACATATTCAATGGAATCGCTCTGGGTAGCCTTTACGCGTTAATCGCCATTGGCTATACCATGGTATACGGAATACTGCGCCTGATAAATTTTGCCCATGGCGAAATTCTGATGTCGGCAATGTTTTTTGCGATGTTTGGCGTCACCTTATTTTCCCTGCCCTGGCCAGTGGCATTTTTGCTGGCTATCCTTTTGACAGCTGCCTTTGGTATCTCAATTGAGCGCATGGCTTACCGCCCACTCCGTAACGCGCCACGGATATCTGTCTTAATATCAGCGATTGGTGTTTCTTTTTTGCTCCAAAACCTTGGTCTGGTTGTGTTTGGAGCCCGGCCCAAAGCTTTTCCCCGTCCAGACATGTTCAACCAACTCTGGCATTTGGGAGATGTTTCTGTTCTCAGTCTCAACCTGTATATTCCAATATTCACCGTACTGCTGTTAATCGGTCTTACTTGGTTTATCAACAAAACCCGGACGGGAATGGCGATGCGGGCAGCATCCAAAGATCTAGATACCGCCCGGTTAATGGGCATTGATGTCGATAAAATCATCTCCATCACCTTTGGCATCGGCTCCGCCCTGGCTGCATTCGGCGGCATCATGTGGGCAATGAAGTACCCTTCGATTCATCCGCTGGTCGGCTTGTTTCCGGGCCTAAAATGCTTTATTGCTGCCGTCGTTGGCGGTATTGGCAACGTCCCTGGCGCCATGCTGGGCGGATTTATCCTCGGCGTAGGTGAAATAATGTTGGTCGCCTTTATGCCAGAACTCTCCGGATATCGGGATGCCTTCGCCTTCGTTCTGCTGATTTTCATTTTGCTGGCCAAGCCCACCGGTATTCTCGGGGAAAAGACAGCTGAGGTGAAGTCATGAAAATCGGCAAAATTCACTTACACAAACACTGCTTGCTGACAATTGGCTCTACTTTATTGCTCCTGGTGGCAATTATTCTGGTCAGCGAGTTCAGATTGCTGGATGCATATAAAGTCCGTGTCCTCAACCTCTGTGCCATTTACGTGATTCTTGGTCTGAGCATGAACTTGACTTTGGGCTACGGCGGACTCCTGGCCCTGGGCACCGCCGGATTTATGTGCGTGGGCGCCTATATTTCCGCACTGCTCACCATGTCTCCCGAACAAAAAGTGGCGAACTTCTTTTTAGAACCAATTGTTCCCTGGCTGGCCAATGTGGAAGTCGCATTTGTTATCGCCATCATAGCTGCCGGCATCGGCGCCGCCATTTTCGGTTTCGTAATTGGCGCACCGGCCCTGAAGTTGCGGGGGGATTACCTGGCCATTGCCACCCTGGGCTTCGCCGAGATTATCCGAGTTGTGTTCACGAATACCCAGAGTTTAACCAACGGCGCCCTCGGCCTGAAGGGCATCCCCAGTCACACCAACCTTTACTGGAGCTGGGGGCTGGCAATATTGGCGGTCATTCTTGCCCGGACAATGGTTACCAGTAGCTATGGCCGCGCCTTCAAGGCAATCCGGGACGACCAGACTGCCGCCGAGGCCATGGGCATCAACCTGTTTAAGCATAAAGTAACTATCTTTGTAATCAGCGCCTTTATGGCCGGGATCGGTGGCGCCCTGATGGGCAACTTAATAGTCACTGTCAATCCCACCTTTTTCCGGTTTATGCTTACCTTCCAGGTGCTACTAATCGCAGTTATTGGTGGCCTCGGCAGCATTAGTGGTACGGTAATTGCCGGGATTATTGTTACCATCGCCACCGAATGGCTGCGCATCTTTGAATCGCCAATGGACTTAGGCTTTATGCGCATCCCAGGAATTCCCGGCATGCGTATGGTCATCTTCGCCGTGCTGCTGATGGCGGTGATTATCTTCTGGCGTCAGGGCCTAATGGGCCGCACTGAGGTAAGCTGGGAGCGGACATTTGCCTTCTTGAACCGTGTCCGCACCCGCTTTCAAAGCGGAAGGGGGGTTGGGCAATGAATATCTTGCGTATTGAAGGCATTACCAAGAAGTTCGGCGGCCTGACAGCGGTCAAAGACTTTAACCTCGAACTCAAAGACGGAGAAATTGTCGGCCTTATCGGCCCCAATGGCGCCGGCAAGACCACCGCATTCAACATGATTACGGGCATCTACCGCCCCACCAGCGGAACGGTCTGGCTACGCTCACCCCAACAGCCCAAACAACTGATTGACCTTACCAAGCTTAAACCCCATGTTGTCACCGGCTTGGGCATTGCCCGCACGTTCCAGAACATCCGCTTGTTCGCGGGCATGAGTGTGCTGGAAAATGTTATGGCTGCCTGCCACCTACGCATGCAGGCCAGCCTCGCGGAAGCAGTCCTGCGCCTGCCCCGTTATCGGCGCGAAGACCGTCAAATCAGGGAAAAGGCGTTGGAGCTGTTAACAGCGCTTAATTTGGAAGATGCATTGCACGAGCCATCCGTCTCCCTGCCCTATGGCAAACAACGGCGCCTGGAGATAGCCCGGGCCCTGGCCACCGAACCGCGGATCCTGCTTTTAGACGAACCGGCAGCCGGCATGAATCCCCAGGAATCCAATGAGTTGATGGACTTCATTCGCCACATTCGCGACGAGTTCAAGCTCACCATCTTCATGATTGAACATCATATGCGGGTGGTAATGGGCGTTTGTGAACGGATAAAGGTCATCGACCACGGCGTGACAATTGCCGAAGGCAACCCAAAGGAAATCCAAAACAATGAGCAGGTTATCAAGGCTTATCTGGGGGTGGATGCCGGTGCTTAAAATCGAGAACCTCCATGTCCGCTATGGCGGCATCCATGCGCTCAAGGGGATTAGCTTTGAAGTACCCAGTGGTAAAATTGTCACTCTGATTGGCGCCAACGGCGCCGGCAAGAGCACAACCCTGCGGGCCATCGTCGGCCTGGAGAAAATATATAGCGGCACTGTGACCTTTCAAGATACGGAGATCACCAACCAGAAAACTATCGCCACCATCGGCGCCGGCATCACTATGGTACCGGAAGGGCGCCGGGTCTTTCCCGATATGACCGTTTATGAGAACCTCTGCATGGGGGCTTACGGGCGCCGCGAGAGCAAAGAAATTCGCCGGGATATGGACTGGGTTTATGAACTGTTCCCCCGGTTGCTGGAACGCAAAACCCAGCTGGCAGGTACCCTATCGGGCGGTGAACAACAGATGCTGGCCATCGGACGCGCATTGATGAGTCGGCCACAACTGATGATGATGGATGAACCTTCTCTGGGCCTAGCGCCGCTTTTGGTCCGGGACGTATTTAACATTATCCGGCAGATTCATCAGGAAGGCGTAACGATATTGCTCATCGAACAAAACGCCCGGGCCGCATTGCAACTTGCCGATTACGGCTATGTGCTGGAAACAGGTAATGTCGTCCTGGAAGGCAAAGGCAGCGACCTGGCGGCCAACGACCAGGTGCGCAAAGCCTACCTAGGGGAATAACCTGCCCCAGGACTGTACGGACCTTACCTGCAGGAAAATGCCCCCTGTCCATGGAAGTAAGCAATAACCACTGGACAGGAGGGCATTTTATGACATCAAGAGATATAGAAGCTATTCCCGGAGAACGTTGGTTTCCCAATGAAGAAGAGTTCCAGAACGATATGCCGGATTTCTGGGGCGACTGGGGCGTGGCATCAGAGGTAGAGCCACTGAAAGCGGTGCTGTTGCGCCGACCGGGCCCAGAGATTGAATCCTTCGACCATGCCCATGTCCGCTTTAAAGCGCCTGTAGACCCGGAAAAATTCCGGGCCCAACATGACGCCCTGGCTGCAATCTACCGAGACCACGGTGTTCAGGTATATTATGTCGATAATCAGCGCCCTGACCGACCCAATGCTGTGTTCATGCGTGATTTGGTATTCATGACGCCGGAAGGTGCGATAATCGGACGCCCGGCTATGCGCGAGCGCCGGGGCGAAGAACGCTACGCCGCCGAGGCCCTGGCCGCCTTGGGCGTGCCGATTCTCCGCACGATCAATGGCGCAGGAATTTTTGAGGGCGCCAACGCCCTCTGGGTAGATTGCCAGACAGTGATTCTTGCCACCGGCTCCCGCACCAACCGGGACGGCTATGAGCAGGTGGAGTATGAACTGCGTCGCCTGGGTGTAAACGAAATCATCCCGATGCAAATTCCGTACGGCCATGCCCATATCGACGGCCTGTTGAACCTGGCAAGCCAAGAGATTGCCATGGTTCACGCCCCTCAGGTTCCTTATGACGTCTGCGCCGCCCTGCGTAAACGCGGTTATCGAATTCTGGAAGCTCCTTCCCAAACTGAAGCCAAGGAGACCTTGGGCGTAAACTTTGTCGCCATCCGTCCCGGGCTGGTTGTGCAGCCCTCTGGTAATCCCCGCTGCCGGGAAGAGCTGGAGAAACACGGCGTCGAGGTTATCACTGCGGAGTTTGACGAGATTCTCAAGGGTTGGGGGGCCGTCCACTGTGTGACGGCGTTCCTTAAACGCGGCTAGGAATCTCGGTTTCGGCGAACTCCACACCGCTCTCCGCGCGGAGATGCACCGGACCTACGAATTTAGCTTGCTGTTCAGAACTCACTTCTTTGTTGCCGGCCTGGCCCTGGGGTTGTTGCCTGGCCTGGAAGCAAGTGCAGGCAAGCGGGGCGCAAAACCGATTTGGCCGCGGCTGTTACTCCTCGGCCTGCCGTTTTTAATCCTTGGCCTGCTTATGGTTTGGCCAGCTTGGATTGGACACATCTTTCCCAGATTTTTATGGCTATACAGCGAATACACCCAGCTATTCGCTGGCGCGGTGGTGGGTTATGTGCTGCCAACCAGTTTCCGCAAGTAATTCAAAAAGACGTGGGAGACCACGTCTTTTTGATTGCAGGCAGATGCGGAACTGCCCGGGGCAAGTTAGAGCAGGGGGCTGGCGGATGCGGGACGGGCCAGGGTCTCAAGGGCTTGGGCGATGAGCTTGATGCCAGGCTCAATCTCGTCCTCATGGACAGCTGCAAAGCTGAGGCGGAACCAACGCTGCTGGGCGCCAAAATAGCTGCCAGGGCTGATGAGCACGTTTTTTTGCAGACAGAGCTCATAGAGCGAATTGCTGTCAAAGCGATCGGGAAGCTGCAGCCAGAGGTGCAGACCGCCTTCAGGAGCGGTAAACCGCAATTGGGGTAAATACGTCTCCACAGCCCCAATCAATACTTGATAGCGCTGGGCATAAATCTCTTTCATCGATTGCAAATGCTTGTGCCATGCCTGTTGGCGCAGGTAAAGGTCGAGGGTCCGCTGCAACAAGCCAGAACTGGAAATATCCGAGTATTGCTTGGCGGCGCTGACGGTGGCTGTCAGCTGGTCGGGTACAGCCAGGACCCCCAGGCGCAGGCCCGGCATCAGGATCTTGGAGAAGCTCTTAATAAAGAATACTGCCCCTTCCCGATCCAGGGCTTTTAAGGGCTGCCGGGGCGGACCACTAAATGACATTTCGCTCAGATAGTCATCCTCAACGATGGTAAATCCATGTTTAGCTGCTAAATAGAGCAGCTTTTCTTTTTTCATTTGCGAATAACTGTAACCGGTAGGGTTCTGATAATTGGGCATTACATAGAACAGTTTTGGCCGGTGAGTCCTCAGTTTGTAGGCGATGGCAGCCAGATCCGGTCCATCTTTCTCCAGGGGAACCTCAATTATCCGGGCGCCCCGGGACATGAAGGAAGCGATTGCTCCTTGATACGTCGGACTTTCCACCATGATTTCATCACCATGATTGATCAGGGTTTTGGCAGCCAGGTCGATCCCCTGCTGAGCACCGGAGATAACTTGTACATTTTCGATTTTTACGTCGACACCGGCAGTGGCCAGATATTCTTGAAGGGACTGCCGCAACGGATAATAGCCCTCGCTTTCCTGGTAGCCAAAGGCATGGCCGCCATCCCGGTCCAGCACCTGATTCAGGAGGTCGCGGCAAACCTCGATCGGAAAAATTTCCGGCGTCGGCGTACCACTGGCGAAGTTAATCCCTTCGTGGGGCACCGAAATTTGCCGGGTCGGTTCTGGAGCAGGCGCCACCCGCACATAGGTGCCGCTACCCGGCCGGGGCCAGGCATAACCTTCCTGCTCCAACAGCCGGTAGGCCGTAACTATGGTTACTGAATTAACCTGCAGTTCCCCCGATAATTGGCGAATTGAAGGCAATTTGCTGCCCGGCGCCAAACTGCCGGCATCGATTGCCTGACGCAGCTGATCGGCAATTTGTCTATACAGGGGGATATCGCTATCGTGGTCCAAGCGTACTGGTACACTATCCATAATTCTTCTCTCCTTATTGACAAAGCTGATGGGACGGTGCCATAATTAATATAGCAAAACATAGAAGCATACCCATACACTTATTTTACCCGGGAAGCATGGGTATGTAAAGCACATACTGAAAAGAGGTCTTGAGTATGAAAAAACTTGCTTTAATTATCGTTTTAGTAGTTGCCTTCAGCTTGGCTGGCTGCGCCCAGCCCGAAGAAGAACTGGTGATGGGCTTTGTCCCGATGCGTGATGCCGAGTCATTGATTGAAAGCGTCGAACCACTGGCGGAAATGCTCAGCGAAGAACTAGGCGTTAAGGTCCGGCCATTTACGGCAGTGAACTATGTGTCGGTTGTTGAGGGACTGGGTTCCGGGCAGGTGGACTTTGGTTTTATCCCGCCTTTCAGCTATCTGCTGGCCAACAGCGAAAGTGAGGCCCAGGTCATCCTCACCGCCCTGCGCAGCGACGGTCTCCCCTTTTATCGGTCGCAAATCCTTGCCCGGGCAGACAGCGATATCAGCATTGAAGATCTTTATGGCCTGCGGGTTGCCTTTGTCGATCCTGCATCCACTTCCGGCTATCTATATCCTGCAGCCCATCTAATTAATCTTGGTTATGATATCGACAAGGATTTCAACCTGGTTTATGCCGGTGGCCATGATCGCGGCCTGCAGGCATTACTCAACGGCGATGTAGACGTGGCAGCTGTCTTCCTCGATGCCAGAGAGCGCTATAAAGCAGAGTTTCCCCAGGCCATGGATGACACAGTGCAATTGGCTGTCACCGATCCGATTCCCAACATCTCCGTGACCGTGGCCGGGGGAATGGATGAAGAGATGGCCCAGCGACTGGCAACAGCGCTTTTGAACATTGCCGAAGACGAAGCCGGCGCCGAAATGCTTCGAGAATTGTTTGACATGTATGGATTTGTTCCGGCTACCGACAGCGATTACGACATCGTCCGGCAAACAGCCCGGACCCTGGATGTTGACCTCAGGGAGGCAGAGTGACAGGAGGCGGTGCTAATGATCCAGTTTGAGGCAGTAAACAAAACTTTCCCCGGCGGGGTCAAGGCCCTGTCCGGGGTCAATCTTACTATTGAGAAGGGCGATTTTGTCGCCGTGGTCGGACTAAGCGGCGCCGGTAAATCCACTTTGCTCCGGGCAGTGAACGGTCTGGTACGCCCAGAAAGTGGCAGGGTGCTGGTGGACGGCAGTGATGTGGCGGCCATGGCAGGCAAGGAACTGCGGAGATTGCGTCGGCGCATCGGCCTGATTTTCCAGGACTATAATTTGGTGGACCAGTCGCCGGTGCTCACCAATGTCCTGGCCGGCCGTCTCGGCTACAACTCTGGTTGGGGCTCGCTTGTGGGCAAGTTTCCCCCGCAAGATGTGGACTTGGCAAAGCGCTGCTTGGCGCAAGTTGAGCTTACCGATAAAACCTATGAGCGGGCAGGCAATTTGAGCGGCGGCCAGAAACAACGGGTGAGCATCGCCCGGGCCCTCGCCCAGGAGCCGGCAATCATCCTTGCCGACGAACCGGTGGCCAGCCTCGACCCCCCTACCGCACATGACATTATGCAATACTTTAAACGCATCAATCGTCAACAGGGAATTACCATCCTCATCAACCTGCATGACATCAACCTGGCCTGTCAGTATGCCCGCCGAATCATCGGCATGCGTCAGGGCCAGATTGTCCACGACGGTCCCAGCGACTCGGTGTGCAGCGAGACCTTCTCTGAAATTTACGGTCGCTCCCCGCACCCGGCAGAAATAGAGGCAGGCCATGCGGCGTCTTAAGCCGGCGCTGGTCCTTGCCTTTTTGCTGTTCTGCGGCTATCAGGTGGGCTTTAACCCCGTTCGCATCTGGCAAGGTTTGCCGCAAATGGGCGCATTACTGGAGCGAATGCTCAGTCCCGACTGGGGCTATGTCATGGAAGTCATGGACAGCCTGCTGGAAACCCTACAGATGGCGCTGGTGGGCTCGATTCTTGGCACCGTCTTCGCCCTGCCCCTGAGTCTGTTGGCCGCAGAAAACATTACGCCACATCCGGCCATCTACCGGGTTATCCGCAGTATCATGGCCGCTGTCCGGGCCCTGCCCCATGTGTTCTGGGCAGCATTCCTGGTTACCTTGTTCAGCATCGGCCCCGGCGCCGGCATCCTTGCCCTGGCAATCACCAGCTGCAATCTGGTCGCCAAACTATTGAGCGAGTATATTGAGGGGCTGGAAGCCCGTGAGCTGGAAGCCATCCATGCCGTGGGCGCCGGCCGTGCCGCATTGATTGTCTACGCTGTCCTGCCCCGCATCGGCGGGCGTCTCTGGTCTTTGTTTTTCTTCAGCCTGGAAGTCAACACCCGGGCTTCCACCGTCCTGGGCATGGTGGGCGCCGGTGGCATTGGTCAACTCTTGTGGCGGGATTTGAACTTTTTGCGCTACGACCGCTTGGCCACCCTGATACTCTTGCTCTTTGCCACAATCGCCTTGATTGACATCGCCGGCTGGCTCGCCCGCCGCCTGCAATTGGTGCAGCTCCCGGGGCTGAATTTCAAAACCTACCGCAGCTTTCGTCTCTGGTCCGGCCTGAAATTGGCCAGCGGCCTGGTGGCGTTGACGATTGCACTGGTTTGGGGCCTGTCGCTTCTGGACATGGGCTGGGAGCGCCTTTTCCTGGGGCTCGAACAGGGTACCGTCATGGTCAGGCGCATGCTGCAACCAGACTGGACGTATTTTTACCGCCTGCGGCAAGGTCTTGCGGAAAGCTTCTACATCGCTGTCTTTGCCACCGGGATTGGTTCCTTAGCAGCAATACCAGCGGCACTTATGGGCGCCGGCAATCTCTGGCGGTTTCAGGCCTGGCCGCTGTTTAATAAACTCCTGGTGAACCTGATTCGCACCTTCCCCTCGCTGATTTTGGCGATTATGTTTTTCCGAGGCGTCGGTCCCGGGCCACTGGCAGGCGCCTTGGCCCTGACCATCTACACCAGCGGCGTCCTGGGCAAGCTCTATACCGATATTGTCGAAAGCATGGACAGCCGGGCGCTCCTGGCCCTGCGCGCCACCGGCGCCACATCAGTCCAGGTCCTACGCTTCGCTGTGCTGCCCCGGGTGCTGCCCGATTTCCTGGCCGCATCCCTCTATCGTCTGGAATCCAACATTCGTACCGCCACCATCCTTGGTATCATTGGCGCCGGCGGCATCGGCACCTACCTAATGATGAACCTGGAAGCCCGCAATTGGGAACGGGTCGGCTTACTCCTAGGAGGGATGATCGTTCTCGTCCTGGCCGTAGACGCCTTCAGCGGTATCATACGCAAACGGATATCCACACGCTAACGGGACGCGCCACGCGTCCTGTTTTTTAATGGGTACCACTGTTTCAGAGTGTGAAAAAAAGAATTTGCCAATTTGGCAGGATTATTCCTCCCCCGTGTCTAATTAGTTACCAACCACAATATATTGTGGTTTACATAATCGGTAAACACAATTTATAGTGTTCTAGCGAGGGAGGTTATTCAGATGTTTGTAAAAATTAAAAAGAGAGACGGGTCAATTGTTGAATTTGAACAGCCGAAGATTACCCGGGCAATCCGGGCCGCCCTGACTGCCAACTATCCTGAGCGCAGTCGGGAAGAGCTGATTAAACTAGCAGAAGTGATCTCCGACCGGGTGTTGTATCGACTGGGTCAAATTAAGCTGGCCAACGGCTACCCAACGGTTGAAGAAGTCCAAGACACTGTCGAAGAAACTTTGATGGAGGTCGGTGAACGCCAAACTGCCCGCCGGTACATTCGCTACCGACTTCAGCACGAGTACATGCGGGAATATAAGCAAACTTATGTGGACGCCCAGAAGCTGGTGACCGAATATGTCACCAAAGAGGATTGGAAGGTCACCGAGAACTCCAACATGGATTTCTCGCTCCAGGGACTGAACAATCACGTAATTTCTGAAGTCACCAAGGGTTTTTGGCTTAACCAGATTTACCCGCCGGAAATCAAAGAGTGCCATCAAAACGGCGATTTCCACATCCACGACATGGGCCTATTGGCGCCCTACTGCTGCGGTTGGTCCTTAGAAGACCTGCTGATCGACGGATTCCGGGGTGTGCACGGCAAAGTAGAGAGCTCGCCGCCCCGCCACTTCCGCACCGCCCTCGGTCAGCTGGTGAACTTCTTTTACACACTGCAGGGCGAGGCGGCCGGAGCCCAGGCAATCAGCTCCTTTGATACCTACCTTGCCCCCTTTGTGCGCCACGACAAGCTCTCCCAAACGGAAGTGCGCCAGGCAATTCAGGAATTTGTCTATAACCTAAACGTCCCCACCCGGGTCGGCTTCCAGACCCCGTTTGTCAATCTGACCATGGACTTGGTCTGCCCTTCTACCCTCGCCGACCAGCCGGTGATCATCGGCGGCGAACCCAAGGACAATAAATACCAGGACTATCAGAAAGAAATGGACATGATCAACCTCGCCTTCTGCGATGTAATGATGCAGGGCGATGCCCGGGGACGAATATTTACCTTTCCCATCCCCACTTACAATGTCACCAAAGACTTTGACTGGGACAACCCGGTGGTCAACGCTGTCATGGAAATGACCGCCCGCTACGGCATCCCCTACTTCGCCAACTTCATCAACAGCGACATGTCTCCCGAGGACACCCGCAGCATGTGCTGCCGGCTGCGTCTGGACAACCGGGAATTGCGCAAGCGGGGCGGCGGCCTGTTTGGCGCCAACCCCCTGACCGGCTCGATTGGCGTTGTCACCGTCAATTTGGCCCGCCTCGGCTACCTCTCCCGCAACGAAGAGGAGTTCATCAACCGCTTGCACCGGTTGATGGATTTGGCCAAGTCTTCGCTGGTGATAAAACGCAAAGTCATCGAGAAGAACACCGAACTGGGTCTCTACCCCTACAGTCGCTTCTACCTGCGCACTGTCCATGAGCGTTTCGGCGAGTATTGGAAAAACCACTTCAACACCATCGGCATCAATGGCATGAATGAAGCAATTGCCAACCTGTTTGGCACCGGTGAAAGTATTGCCACACCCCGGGGTCAGGCCTTCGCAAACAAGGTTCTGGAATACATGCGGGCGGTGATGATTGAATACCAGGAGGAAACCGGCGATCTGTTTAACCTGGAGGCGACTCCGGCAGAAGGCACCGCTTACCGTCTGGCCCGCATCGACCGGCGCGCCTATCCCGAAATCCACACCGCCGGCGAAGACGAGCCCTATTACACCAACTCCAGCCAGTTGCCGGTCGGTCTCACCGAAGACGTATTTGATGCCCTGGATTTGCAAGATGATTTGCAGACCAAATATACCGGCGGCACTGTGTTCCACGCTTTCCTCAATGAGTCCATCGATGACTTGGAGACCTGCAAAAACCTAGTCAAATCAATTCTGGAAAACTACCACATTCCCTACCTGACCATCTCCCCCACCTTCTCCATCTGTCCCGACCACGGCTTCATCAAGGGCGAGCAATTCAGTTGCCCCACCTGCGGCCGGGATACTGAAATCTGGACCCGGGTGGTTGGTTTCCACCGGCCGGTGCAGAACTGGAACCCGGGGAAGAAGGAAGAATACAAGGACCGGCTGGAATTTGAGTACAGCCAGAAGGCCGGTAATGAGTAAAGATTATTGCTTCCGGGGCGTGCAGAAGACCAGCGTCATCGATTTTCCCGGCAAGGTTGCCTGTGTGTTCTTCGTCGGCGGCTGCAATTTTCGCTGTCCTTTCTGCTACAACATTTCGCTGGTGGAAAGGACATCACCGGAAATTCCCTGGGAAGAGATCTGGCAATTCCTGAACCGGCGCCGCACTGTCCTCCAGGGCGTTGTAATCAGCGGTGGCGAAGCGACTTTAGCCCCTTGGCTGGGTGATTTTCTGGCAAAGGTCAAAGGATCCGGGCTAGCAGTGAAACTTGACACCAACGGCTATAAGCCCGATGTACTGGCTGACCTGCTGGAGCGAAAACTGGTGGATTATGTGGCTATGGATATCAAAAACAGCCCCGGCAAATATGCCGAGACCGCAGGGCTGGAGCTAATGGATATGGGTAAAATCACTGAGTCGGTGAAGCTGCTTAAAGATTCGGGAGTGGCCCATGAACACAGAACCACTGTTGCTGTCGAACTGCATACTGTTGCGGATATAGAGGAAATTGCCGCCTTCTGCCAGGGTGGTGAGCGCTTCTCCCTCCAGGCCGTGCAGCCGGAGCCCAACTTAAGTGGTAAAAAGTTTACCGCACCAGCTCCTGCAACAATGCAGCAGATGGCCACAATACTACGCAAGACGTTTACCGAAGTTCACATCCGCCCATAATGTTCGAGAAAAAAGGAGCCCTAGCAGCAGCGGCTCCTTTTTGGTTCAAAGATTTATTATGCTTTACAGAAATATCCAGTGTAACAGGCGGAGATTAACCAAAAAATATAGTGAAACGAATACAATCCTGTGGAGGAGATAGTTAATGTCCTTTCATAAAAAAATTGTCGTAATCACTGGTGCTGCTGGTGGAATCGGCAAAGAAACTGCCCGCCAGTTTGCTGAGGAAGGAGCGAGGCTCTGCCTGGTCGACTTAAAACAGGAGAGTATTGAGGAGATGGCAGAGGAGCTTCGCCTGAACAAGGACAATTATATCGCGGTTGCCGCAGATGTTTCCAGGGAAGAAAATGTAATTGATTATGTAAAACAAACTTTTATCAAATTCGGTACTATCGATGTCTTTGTTAATAATGCCGGTATTGAAGGAAAGGTTCAACCGATTACAGAAACCACCGATGACAACCTGTCCCTGGTTCTGAATGTAAATGTGAAGGGTGTTCTGTACGGAATGAAACATGTTCTGCCGGTAATGATGAAAAACATGCGGGGTAGTATAATCAATACCGCCTCAGTTGCCGGGTTTATTGGTTCACCGGGTATGGCCTCGTATGTTGCTTCCAAGCACGCTGTGCTAGGACTTACGAAAACAGCTGCTCTTGAAGCTGCCGAAGCCGGGGTCAGGGTCAACGCAGTTTGCCCATCCCCAGTAGACAACAGAATGATGCGCTCTATTGAAGAGGGCATTGCGCCTGGTAGCGGTGTAGAGATAAAAAAGCAATTTATCAATGCAATCCCTCTGCAACGCTATGCTTTGAATGAAGAGATTGCCCAGCTGATTCTATTCCTGGCTTCTGATAAATCAAAATTTATCACCGGCACTGCCTACCGAATTGATGGCGGAATGGCAGCGAAATAACATAACTCGAAGGACACCTTTTTCCAAAGTAAACGGAGCTGCGGTTCAAACCACAGCTCCGTTTTTATGTGGGCAAAATGGTTATCGTCCCCGAGACAAGTTAGAGGCCGATGTCATTCCGATGGTGCATGCCGGGGAAACTGACCTGGGCAACGGCTTTGGACAGCTGTTTGCGGGCGGTTTCCACATCTGACGCGGCGGTGGTCAGGCTCAGCACCCGGCCGCCGTTGGTCACCAGCTTATCATCCTGCCAGGCGGTGCCCCCCTGATAGGCGGTGACTCCCGTTGGCAACTGGTCGAGACCAGCAATCTCATCGCCTGTCCGCGGTTTGCCCGGATACCCTTCCGCCGCCAGAACCATGGTCAGGGCCACACCCTTGGACCAGGTCAGACAGCGAGGCAGTTCGCCCTTGGCGACTTTCAGCAATACCTTGAGCAGATCATCTTCCCACAGGGAAAGGATTGCTTGGGCTTCGGGGTCGCCAAAGCGGACGTTAAATTCCAGCACCTTGGGGCCCGCTTTGGTGAGCATCAGGCCGGCGTAGAGCACGCCGCTGAAGGGGCGGCCATCTGCATCCATGGCGGTGAGGGTGGGAGTGATGATTGTGTTGCAGATTTCGTGCTGCAATTCGTGGTCCACCAGTTCAAAACTGCTGACGGCGCCCATACCGCCGGTATTGGGGCCGGTGCCATTGTCTCCGACCCGTTTATAATCGCGGCTGGGGGCAAGGAGCACATACTCGCGCCCCTGAGCCAGGACCATAAAGGAGAGTTCTTCCCCCTCTAAATATTCTTCAATCACTGCCGGACCGGTGAGGGCTGAAGCGGCGGCCCTGGCTTCTTCCAGCGTTTGGGCCACAGTCACGCCTTTGCCTGCAGCAAGGCCGTCGGCCTTGATCACCACCGGCGCCTGCCAATTCTCCAGAGCCCGCAGGGCTTCCTCTTGGCCAGCCACCAGCTGATAGCGGGCGGTGGGAATGTTGTTGCTTACCATCAGTTCCTTGGCGAAGGCCTTGCTGCCCTCTAATTGGGCCGCCGCCTTTGAGGGACCGAAGCAGGGTATACCCACTTCCCGCAGACAATCGCTGACTCCGGCCAGAAGGGGCGCCTCAGGACCAATCACCGCCAGGTCTATCTCCATCCGCTGAGCATAGGTGGCCAGGGACGGACCGTCATTGGGATCAATATCTCGCACCTGTGTCACCCTGCCCTGAAGAGCGCCATTGCCGGGCAGCCAATACAGTTCGCAGGGCATCGGACTGGCGAGAATCTTTTCTGCCAAGGCATGCTCCCGGGCGCCTGCACCAATCACTAGTATGCGCATATTGCTACCTCCTTTAATGGCGGAAATGCCTGATTCCGGTGAGAATCATTGTGATTCCAGCCTTTTCGGCTGCAGCCATAACTTCCGGGTCGCCTTTAGAACCGCCGGGCTGAACTATCGTCGCAATTCCAGCGGCAGCTGCGGCCTCAACGACATCGGGGAAGGGTATAAAACCGTCGGAGGCCAGCACAGCCCCCTTGGCAGCTTCTGCGGCTGAATTCAGGGCCACACGCGCCGCATCAATGCGGCTGGTGGCGCCGCTGCCAATACCCAGTGTGCGACCGTCTTTGGCAAGCACAATCGCGTTGGATTTGGCATGCTTGACGGTGAGCCAGGCCAAAAGAGCATCGGGGTCAAGTTCTTCATCGGTCTGGCCAAGATCGGCGTCCTGAACCAAGACACCACCTGCAATCGAGCGCAGCACGCGGCCGCCGTTCTTTTTAACCGGACACTGCAGGAGACGCAGATTCTTCTTTTTGGCCAGGATTTCCCGGGCATCAGCATCGAACTCCGGGGCAATTATCACTTCCAGGAAAATCTCCTTGAGTAAGCTTGCAGTCTCAGCGTCCACGGACCGATTTAAGGCAATAATCCCCCCAAATATGGAGACAGGGTCGGAGTCCCGGGCGCGGCTAAAGGCCTGGGCTATTGTTTCGCCAATGCCGACGCCACAGGGCACTGCATGCTTCACCGCCACCGCAGCCGGCTGGTCAAACTCGGCCACAAGTCCGAACGCCGCATCTGCGTCGTTAAGATTATTGTAGGAAAGTTCCTTGCCCTGGAGCGGGGAGGTTGCCGCCAGGGTGCCTGCGCCGCCAGATAGAGTATATAGTGCAGCGTGCTGTTGGGGATTTTCCCCATAGCGCAGGTCCTGGCGTTTTTCCAGGGCAAGGGGGAGAATTTCAGGGTACTCGGTTTCCGTCAGCCAAGCGCTGACGGCAGCATCATAGGCGGCTGTGTGGGCAAAGGCCGCTGTCGCCAGTTCCCGGCGCAATTGTTGCTCAAAACCATTTCCGTGTTTCAGAGCAGATATCACCTGCCCATAGTCAGCAGGCCGGCATAGGGGCAAGACCCAGGGGAAGTTCTTGGCTGCAGCCCGGAGCATCGCAGGGCCGCCAATATCTATCATCTCCAGGGCCTGCTCCTGGGTGCAGTCTGGGTCGGCAATTGTCTGGGAGAAGGGATAAAGATTGACAACGACCAGATCAAAAGCTTGGATTTCATGGGCCTGCAGTTGATCCCGGTGAGCAGCCAAATCCCGGCGAGCGAGAATACCGCCATGAATCCGGGGGTGTAAAGACTTGACACGTCCATCAAGGATTTCCGGGCTTCCGGTTACCTGCTCTACAGAGGTAACTGCAAGTCCGGCTTTTTGCAGCGTGCTGGCGGTGCCGCCGGTGGAGACAATTTCAACGCCCAAGGCAGCCAACTCCCGGGCCAGTTCCACCACACCTGTTTTGTCAAAGACGCTGATCAGCGCCCGCTTTATTTCCATCGTTGATCCCTCCACATCAATACGGCCTCAGCCAGTAGTTTATGCTCCCAGGGCTTAATGCGCTGGTGCAGGGTCTCCGGGGTGTCATCAGTGAAAACCGGTACCGCAGCCTGCAGTAAGATTGGTCCGGTGTCCATCCCGGCATCAACTTGATGCACCGTGCAACCGCTTACCTTGACGCCATACTCAATTGCCTGCCGCGGCGCATCCAGGCCGGGGAAGGCCGGCAGCAGCGAAGGATGGACATTTATTATTGCCGGGAAATGCTCCAAGAAACTCTCGGGTAAGATCCGCATGTAACCGGCCAGCACCAGCAGCTGCGGTTGATAGGGGTCTAGCACTGCTGCCAACCGCTGATGAAAGGCCTCGCGCCCCTCTCCCGCTGTAGGCGCTACTGCCTGGGCAGGAATTCCCGCTTTGCGGGCCCGCTCCAAGGCCGGGGCCTTGGGATTATCCGAAAGCACAGCGACAACCTCGGCCTCCCCCGGCGCATGCACCTGATCAATCAGGGCCTGTAAATTGCTGCCCTGACCGGAAGCCAGCACCGCCAACTTAAACATCTATCTTCACCTGGCCGCTGCCGGGGGACAGGTGGCCAATCTGCCAGGCCTCGCAACCCAAGTTGTTGCAGGCAGCGATTGCCTGCTCCGCCTCCTCTTTGCTGACCACCAGCGTATAGCCAATCCCCGCATTAAAGGTAGCCATCAGTTCCGCCTCGTCAATGCCGGCCTTGGCCAGCAACTGATAGATGGCGGGGCGGGGCCAAGAATTACTCTGAACTATTACATCTAAGTGTTTCGGCACTGTCCGGGCCAGATTCCCCGGCAGACCGCCGCCGGTAACATTGGTCATCGCCTTGACGTTTACATCTTTCCTCACTTGCTCGACTAAGGCAGTGTAAAGTCTGGTTGGTTTAAGTGCCGCCTCCGCTAAACTGCCGTCAAGGCCCGGATAAGTCTCCTCCATGGCCAGCAGCCCCTCTGACAACAGTTTTCGAAACAGAGAGAAACCATTACTGTGGAGACCATTGCTGGCGAGGCCAATTACCACGTCACCCTCACAACAAGTGCTGCCGTCGACAATCTCGTCCCGCTCAACCACACCAACTGCGAAGCCGGCAATGTCGAAATCTCCCTGGGGGTAAAAACCCGGCATTTCAGCGGTCTCTCCCCCGAGCAACGTGCACTTGCTCTCGCGGCAATACTGGGCAAAACCGGCGACCACTCGCTTTGCCACATCAGGGGACAACTGACCGCAGGCCAGGTAATCCAACATGAACAGGGGGCGGGCGCCGGAGGTGGCGAGATCGTTGAGACACATCGCCGCCGCGTCCATCCCCGCTACCTCGGGCCGATCATGGTCAATCAATAGGCGCAGCTTGGTGCCGACACCGTCTGTACAGCTGACCAGAACTGGCTGCCGGTAACCCTCGGGCAGGGCAAAGAAGCCGGCAAAACCGCCTACACCAGACAACACATGACTCTGGTCGGTCGCTTCAGCCAAATTACCGTATTCGGTCACCAGTTTGTCTGCAGCCTGGACATCGACGCCGCTGTCCTTGTAGGTGAGTTTCATCTAACCCCTCCTTACCGGATGGTTGCCGCTGAAACAACCGGTGCACAAAGAGTCAGGTGCAAGACCGGTGGCAGCAACTGTCTGCTCCTCAGACAAAAATACCAGAGAATCAGCATCAATATATTTCCGGATTTCCTCCACATCCATCCGGGCTGCAATCAGATCATCCCGGGTATCAATCCCCAAACCGCAGGGGTAGCGTACCGGTGGCGAGGCGATCCGTAGATGCACTTCCCGGGCCCCCGCCTGGCGGAGCATGGTAACCAGCCGTTTGCTGGTTGTGCCCCGGACCAGAGAATCATCCACCAGCACAACCCGCTTGTCCGCCACCACGCCCTGGATCGGATTCAGTTTCAGGGACACGCCCTGATCCCGTTGTTCCTGGCTGGGACGGATAAAGGTGCGCCCGAGGTAACGGTTGCGCACAAGACCGGTCTCGTAGGGAAGGCCGGAGCCTTCCGCATAACCGACGGCGGCGGAAAGGCTTGAGTCGGGAACGCCGGTGACAATATCGGCATCGGCCGGCGCTTCCTTGGCTAGCAGATGGCCCATCTGGCGACGCACTGTATGCACATTACCGCCAGCGAAGGCGCTGTCTGGACGGGCAAAATATATATATTCAAAGATGCAAAAGCTGTTCTTTTTGGCCGGGAGCAAGCTGCTGGCTTCAAGTCCTTGCTCAGTGATTGAGAGCATTTCCCCTGGTTCCACCTCCCGGACAAACTCGGCACCCACCGTATCCAGGGCACATGTCTCCGAAGCCACAACCCAGCCACCGTCGCTTAGCTTACCCAGGACCAAGGGTCGGATACCGTGGGGATCGCGAATCGCCAGCATCCGGCCCGGTGTGAGCAGGACCAGGGCATAGGCGCCCCTGACCTGGCCCAGGGCTGAAACGAGAGCGCTGTCCAACTCGGTGGTGGAGCGAGCAAGCAGGTGGGCAATAACTTCACTGTCAGAATCGGTCTGGAAGATTGAGCCCTGGAGTTCCAGCTGATCGCGGATCTCCTTGGCGTTCACCAGATTGCCGTTATGGGCAAGGGCCAGCGACCCCAGCCGGCTGTTAAAGAGCAAGGGTTGACCATTTGCCAGAGTGGCTGCGCCACAAGTAGAATAGCGGACATGACCAATGGCCGCCTGGGCCCGGTTCTCGCCGGGATGCCAACCGCGAAAAGCGTCTTCCACCAGGCCGAGCCCCTTCTTTATCCGCAGGCCGTCCTTGTCCCAGACAATGCCAGCGCTTTCCTGGCCCCGGTGCTGCAGGGCGACAAGACCGAACATGGTCATCAGGGTCGCCTCACCGCCGGGATGCCAAATGCCAAACACGCCACATTCCTCATAAATTGGTCTCATTGGCCAAACACCGCTTCCAGGGGCGAGTGCCAGGCGGTGGCCAGTTCGCCTACACTCAGATTGACTTGGTTGCCGATTTGGAGATGATTACCGCCAACTGTGCCCAAGATGCGGACGGGCAAATTATGCTCCGCTACCATTGACTGAAGCCCAGGCAATGATTCTCGCTCCACAGCCACCACCACAGCGCCGGGTGACTCGGCGAACAACCAACAGTCAGGTCGCACACCGACAGGAATCTCAACCGACATTCCCACCTTGCCACTGATTGCCATTTCCGCCAGTGTTACGGCGATTCCGCCTTCGCTGACATCATGGGCAGCAGCCACCAGCCCATCGGCGATGGCCTGGGGCAGAAAATTGCAAAGCCGGCTCTCCAGCTCCAGATCCACCTTGGGAATCGGGCCGGTGAGACGCCCCAGTTTGTTATACAAGTACTCACTGCCGCCGAGGCGCGGTTGGAGATTGCCCACAAGCAACAACTGCTGACCTGCTGCCGGGATAATCGTACTGGTCTTATTTATGTCAGCGGTCAATCCCACCATCCCAATAACCGGGGTGGGGAAAATGGCGGTGCCGCCGCTTTCGTTGTAAAGGCTTACATTGCCCCCCACCACGGGGGTGTCCAACGCCCGACAGGCGTCAGCCATGCCAGAAATCGCCTCGGTCAAGGTCCAGTAGTGCTCGGGATTTTCCGGACTGGCGAAGTTAAGACAGTTGGTGACCGCCGCCGGCTTTGCGCCGGTGCAGGCCACATTCCGTGCAGCTTCGGCCACCGCCCGCCGCGCCCCTTCCCGGGGGTCCAGCTGACAATAGCGGGAGTTACAGTCGGTGGCAGCGACAATACCCTGGGTGCTGCCAGGGATGCGCAACACTGCCGCGCTCAGGCCCGGGGCCTGCACGGTGTTGGTGCCCACCATATGATCATACTGGCGGAACACCGGCGCCCGACTGCAGATATTGGCGCTGCCTAAAAGATTCAAAAGCTCTTTATTATAATCGGCTTCCGGTAAATTCCTGGCGCCGTCTTCGTCAGCCTGGACGAGCCACTGGGGGCGTTTGACCGGCGGGTTGCGCCGGGGGACGCCATCGGCAAGAGCGGCTGCCGGCACCCGGCCCACCACATCGCCGTGCATACGCAGCACCATGTCGCCACCGTCGATTACAGTGCCGATCGCCTCGGCCTCCAGGCCCCAACGGGCAAAGACTGCCTGAACTGCCTCCACCCCTTCTGGGGTAACTACAACCAGCATCCGCTCCTGGGATTCAGAGAGCATCAGCTCCACAGGTGTCATGTTTTCTTCCCGCACCGGCACCCGAGAAAGTTCCAAATCCAGGCCACATTCACCCCGAAACGCCATCTCGCAGGCCGAGGAGGTAATGCCAGCGGCGCCCAAATCCTGGACACCGATAATATATGGATTGTCCGCCAGTTCCAGACATGCTTCCAGCAACAGTTTTTCGGTAAACGGGTCGCCAACCTGCACTGCCGGCCGGTCGGCATCGGTGTCCTCCGCCAACTCGGTGGAAGCAAAGGCAGCGCCGGCAATACCGTCCCGTCCAGTGCGGGCGCCCACCAACAGAACCTGATTGCCTGGCCCGGCTGCGGTTCCTTTTTTCAGTCGGTCAAGGGGCACAAGCCCGATGCACATGGCATTGACCAGCGGGTTTTTTGTGTAACAATCATCAAAATAGACTTCGCCGCCCACTGTCGGGATGCCCAGACAGTTACCGTAACCGGCGATACCGCTAACCACACCTTTGAGCAGATAACGAGTGCGCTCCTGGCTTGGGTCTCCGAAGCGCAGAGAATCAAGGATGGCCACCGGCCGGGCGCCCATGCTAAACACATCCCGGACGATACCGCCGACTCCGGTGGCGGCGCCCTGATAGGGCTCTACCGCTGAGGGGTGGTTGTGGCTTTCTATCTTAAAAGCAATGCCCAGATTTTCACCGGCCTTGATGACACCGGCGTTTTCGCCGGGGCCCTGAACCACCAGCTCGCCGCTGGTGGGCAAGTTTTTCAGGAGATTGCGGGTGTGCTTATAGCTGCAGTGCTCTGACCACATGACGCCAAACAGGGCCAGCTCCAGTTCGTTGGGCTCCCGTTGCAGCTGTTCGACAATTGCCTGGTATTCAGCTTCAATAAGTCCGTATTTCTGCCAATTCATTGCCTGGCCTCCCATCCCCGAACAATTGCGGCAAACAGCCGCTGTCCGTCTGTACCGCCAAGAATCTTTTCTACTGCCCGCTCTGGATGGGGCATCATCCCCAGGACATTGCCCTCGGCGTTGGTGACAGCGGCCACATTGGCCACGGCGCCGTTGGGATTGGCAGCAGAGGAGACATTGCCTGCCTCATCGCAGTACCGGAAGACCACTCCACCCCGTGCTTCCAAACCCTTGAGCTCATCTGGAGGTAGATAATAGCTGCCGTCGCCGTGGGCGATTGGCAGGTGCAGTAATTCCCCATCCAGATGACGAGTAAACATATTATCCCGGCCTTCTACACGCAGCCACTGCCACTGGCAGCGGAACTGGAGGTTGTCGTTCCGTTGCAGACTGCCGGGCAGCAGTCCTGCTTCGGTCAGGACTTGAAAACCATTGCAGATTCCAAGGACAAGACCGCCCTTATTGGCAAAGTCCGTCACTTGCTCCATGACTTTCGCGAACCGGGCGATGGCGCCGGGCCGCAGGTAATCACCGTAGGAGAAGCCACCGGGAAGCACCACACAATCCACCGCCGGCAGTTCGTCCTCGGCATGCCAGAGGTAACTGACTTGGTGGCCGAGGTATTTCAGTGCGTTATAAGTGTCTGCATCGCAATTGGAGCCGGGAAATACCGCTACACCGAAGTGCATCGTCCTACGCCTCCATCAGTTGACAGTGATAGTCTTCGGTGACGGGGTTAGCCAGAAGCTTCGCGGCCATTCTGCGGCCCTGTTCCAGGGCCGCTTCACCATTTTCAGCAGGGATGTCGACTATAATTTCTTTGCCTACCCGCACCGCGTCAACGTCAAAACCCAGCTCAGCCAGGGCCCCGGCTACTGCCTTCCCCTGGGGGTCGAGGATTCCGGATTTTAGCTGCACACTGATTTTCACCCACATCAGAAGCTGCCTCCTTCTAGACGCCGCAGCACTTCCCGGTATCCAGCCAGAACATCGCCACTGTCATTGCGGAACCGGTCTTTATCCAACCCCTCCATCGTTCCGGCCTGCCACAGGCGGCAGGTGTCAGGAGAGAACTCATCAATTAACAGTAATTTTTCGCCGTCGCGGCCAAATTCCAGTTTAAAATCCACCAGCTCCAGGCCGATATCGGCGAACAGTGGCTTTAAGGCCTTGTTTACTGCCAACGCCTGCTCAGCCAGCTCCTGACATTCTTTCGCCGTAGCCAAGTCCAGCATCTCGACATGGTCGATAGTCAGCAGTGGATCGCCGAGATCATCATTTTTATAGAAAAACTCCACCAGTGGCTTTTCCAAGGTCAGTCCCTGCTCCAGACCAAGCCGACGGCAGATGCTGCCGGCCGCCCGATTGCGGACCACCACTTCCAGGGCCACCAGCTCAGCGGCCCGCACCAGCTGGGACCGGTCATCCAACTTGCGCACAAAGTGATTGTCCACTCCCGCCTCATGCAAAGCTGTAAAAAGAATTGAGGAGATGCGGTTTAACAGTTCGCCCTTGCCAGCCAGCACATCCCGCTTTGCGCCGTCGCCGGCGCTTATCGCATCACTATATTCGGCCACATAGAGCCCGGGATCTTCGGTCTTCCAGATTGACTTCACTTTACCTTTATACAGCAGTTCCTTTTTCATTTACGCATCCTCCTCTGGAATCGCCCGCGCCAGCACCTGATCAACCCGGGCCAGTAAGCGGTCAAGATTAAATATTTCCTGCAGCTCTTCCTCTGGAAGCTTGGCGGTCAGTTCCGGATCCGCCAACAAAACATCCTTTAGATGGCCACCCTGCTGCCAAACCTGCATTGCCGACTTTTGCACCAGATCATAGGCGTCCTCCCTGGTCATCCCTTTGTCCACCAGGGCCAAAAGCACACTGCCGGAGAAGGTAAGACCGCGGGAAAGGTCAATATTGTGCTCCATCTGTTCTGGGTAGACATGGAGATTACCAACGATACCGGTGAGCTTATGCAGCATATAGTCCACGAGAATCGTGCTGTCGGGGAGAATTACCCGCTCCGCCGAGGAGTGAGAAATGTCCCGCTCATGCCAGAGTGCGACGTTTTCCAGCGCCGTGACCGAGTTGGCCCGCACCACCCGGGCGAGCCCGCAGAGTTGCTCACAGTTCACGGGGTTACGTTTATGGGGCATTGCAGAGGACCCCTTTTGCCCGGCCCGGAAGGGCTCTTCCAGCTCCCGGGTTTCGGTGCGCTGCAGATTGCGAATCTCCAAAGCCACCTTCTCAATCGAGGCTGCCACCAGAGCCAGTGCACTCACAGCCGCCGCGTGTCGGTCCCGCTGCAAAACCTGGGTGGAAACAGGCGCCGGATTCAAACCAAGTTTTTCGCAAACATATGCTTCAATTTCCGGCGGGATGTTAGCAAAACTACCCACAGCCCCCGAGAGCTTGCCCACAGCCACATCTTCCCGGGCCGCCAGCAACCGAGCACGCTGCCTGGTAAACTCCTGATACCAAAGGGCGAATTTCAGACCCAATGTTGTCGGTTCTGCATGCACGCCATGGGTGCGGCCCATCATCACCGTGTGCCGGTATTTCTTAGCCTGGCTGGCCAACACCGGCAGCAATTTATCCAGGTCTGCAATGATGATATCCAAGGCCTGAACCAGCTGACAGGCCGTGGCAGTATCTACCACATCAGAAGAGGTAAGCCCATAATGAACGTAACGGGATTCCTCGCCCAGACTTTCGGAAACGCAGCGGGTAAAGGCGATTACGTCATGGCGGGTGCTTTCCTCGATTTCCAGAATCCGCTCCACGCTGAACCGGGCATTGGCGCGGATCTTCTGCACCGCGTCTTCAGGGATTTTACCCAATTTCGCCCAGGCCTCGCAGGCAAGGATTTCGATATCCAGCCAAAGCTGAAACTTGTTTTCCAACTCCCAGATTGCTGCGATTTCCGGCCGTGAGTAGCGTTCAATCATTTACATCAACCCCCGATTTTTTCCTGCAACTTGGCGTCTTTGGCCAAAACCTGTTTCGCCTGCTCGCGTTTAAACTCTGCCAGCTTGCCGTCTAGAGCATCGTCGGCGACTGCCAGCATCTGCACCGCCAACAGGGCCGCGTTCTTGGCATTGTCGATACCAACGGTGGCCACCGGCACTCCCGGCGGCATTTGTACGATGGAAAGCAGTGCATCGTTACCATTCAGGGGACCGGCGCCAATCGGCAAACCAATTACCGGCCGCCGCGTATGTGCAGCCACAACACCCGGCAGGTGAGCGGCCAACCCTGCCGCAGTGATAAACACTTTCACGCCCCGGTTTTCCGCGTCCCTGATGAACTCCACACATTCTCCCGGTGTCCGGTGGGCCGAAAGCACCCGGGCTTCAAACTCCACGCCAAACTCCCGTAAAACCTTAACCGCCGCTTCCAACCGTGGCCAATCTGAATCGCTTCCCATTAAAATCGCTATTTGCATATTAAACACCTCCGTAATTAGTATAACCAAAAAGCCCAGGCCGGGTAGGTGTACGTGAGAAACCTACCCGCCTGGGCTTTTATCCCTTCGGTGTAGCCAAAAAGGCCTGCGCCACTTGGACCGGCCGCACCGGAACCCTAGGCGCACTTTCCCCGTAGTCAGGCAATTTACGGTTGCCTGGTAGATACTCCCGGGCCCTATCCCCAGGATTATACGGCCAGTTCAATTTGTATCTCCATCATACCTCTGACGGTAGGACAAGTCAACGCCAAATCCGAACAAAAATCAACAATCTACCAAAAACATTCGCCCACCGCTGCCCACCCGGGGACGGAGGTTCATTGCGCCAAATCAATTCGGCTAAGCCCTGCTAATTGTCCTGCGGCTGATAGCCAACATCGCCGCCAGCTCACTTTGGGTCAAAGTGGTCTGGTTTTTCAACTCCCTCAGCACGCTGTCCCGTAATTCTTTTTTAAGATCTCTGACATCGCCTGGTTTCAATCCGAATTTCTGGTTGAGAAAATCTTCAATCACCTGGTGTGGGTCAACAGTTTCCTCAGTTGAATCATAGTCAATAAATTTATCGTCATTTGCAGCATTGGTGTAATCCAATAACCGGATAATGCTATCCTCGCAATATGCCATTAGCGGAGTCTTATTTATCAAGCTGTCAGGGCCCCTTTGACAGTAACTCTGAAAGCTACTCCAGGCAAAATCTCCTGGCCTGTTTGCAAGTCCGGCCTTGACTGGATTGTTGTGGATATAGCGTGCGCAGGCAAGATATTGAGATTCGGACGTAATGGCTTGGCTTCTATACCGGTCCTGAAAGAGATGGCCTATTCGCTCATACTTTTTATTAAAATAAATTGAATAACGGATACCGATACTCTTCATTACCAAGGAAAGTGGAGTATCAGTTTCCTTAAGTAGCAAATGAACATGGTTATCCATCAAACAAAAGGCATTCAATTCGAAGGGATACTTCTCTTTGGCCGCTTGCAATACGTCGAGATATTTGTGGCGGTCATTATCATCGCGAAACAAAACCATTTTGTTAATGCCTCTGGTCATTACATGATAATAGCCGGAAGGGCTGTGCTCCCTCGCCTGCCGAGACACGGTTTTCACCCCTTAATACTTATTATCGCAAAGCAACTCAGGCCATTCTCGCAGCTGTTGCTCATGAGGTCGAAAGTGCCCACCGAACCTCCGTCCCCCAATGGGCAAAAATGCCCGGGCGTTTTGCCCGGGCATTTGTAGTGCTAATTGGGTATTCGGTTTGACTTGGTTTAGGCGAAGAAGTGAATCAGGGAGATTGCTGCTAGCACGTAGATGAACCAGTTGACTTCTTTGCCTCTGCCGGAAACCAATTTCACCAGCGGGTAGGAGATGAAACCGATGGCGATACCGTCAGCGATGCTGAAGGTGAAGGGCATGAAGGAGATGGTCAGGAAGGCAGGCAGTGCTTCGGTGAAGTCTTCGAAGTTGATGCCGGAGATGGCACCCATCATCAGCACGCCAACGATGATCAGTGCAGGAGCAGTTGCGGCTCCAGGAATCATCAGGGCCAGCGGTGTGAAGAACAGGGCCAACAGGAAGAGAGCACCGGTAACAACTGCGGTCATTCCTGTGCGGCCACCTTCGGAGACACCGGCGGTACTTTCTACATAGGTGGTTACAGTTGAAGTACCCATGACAGCGCCAAAGCCGGTGCCAACTGCGTCAACGATCATTGCCTGCTTAACCTTGGGCAAACGACCTTTGTCATCCAAGAAGCCGGCACGAGCGCCTGTGCCCAGCAAAGTGCCCATGGTGTCAAACAGGTCTACAAAGACAAGGGCGAACAGAACCATAAAGCCCAAACTGATGGCGCCTCTGAAGTCCAGATGGAAGGCAACTTCGCCAAGAGCACTGAAGTTTTCTCCCAAATTGAGGGTAACAAAACTGCCGAGGCCGCTTGGAATCTGGGTGACAGTTTCAGTGCCGGTACCAAAGAACCAGCCAATCAGCGGAGCACCTGCTTCATAAGCTTCTGCGGTGGGGAAGAACCAACCGAGGAAGGTTGTAATGATGATGCCGAGCAGAATTCCGCCACGAATTTTAGCTGCGATTAGCGCCGCGGTAATCGCCAGACCAACAATCGCCAGCAATACCGGAGGTGATGTCCAGTCACCTAGTGTTACCAAAGTATCAGGATATGGAAGTATCATACCAGCGTTTTTAAGGCCAATCAAAGCGATAAACAGACCGATACCAGCAGCAACCGCCTTCTTGAGAGAACCGGGAACGGCGGCGTCAATCCAATTTATAATACCGGTTATTGCTAATACAAAGAATGCGATGCCAGAAATCAAAACTGCGCCCAAGGCTGCTTCCCAGCCGGCAATCGGCGCCACTGTGAAAGCAAAGAAGGCGTTTAGGCCCATACCACTTGCCAGGGCAAAGGGATAGTTAGTTACGAAGCCCATAAGTATGGTGGTCAGAGCGGCGGCCAGGATCGTGGCAGTCATAACCCCCTGGAAGGCGTTGGGGGTATCGATTGCCGCTGTCAGAATGCCCGGGTTGACAACAATAATGTAAGCCATGGTCATGAATGTTGTAATACCGGCAATGATTTCTGTACGAGTATTAGTGCGATGCTCTTTCAGTTTAAACTGCTTCTCGAAGAAACTCATGCAATTACCTCCTAAAAATTATTTTATAATAAAAATCCAGGTGTAAGGTTTCCAACGAGAAACCTGCACCTGGATTTCTACCCAATTAAAGTGTACGGCATTATATGCCGCCCTGAACATGGGCACAAATATCACGGGCATTTTCTCGTAGTCAGACAATTTACGGTTGTCTGGTAGAGACTTTCGGGCCATATTCCCGAATTTATACGAGTGCTGCGAATTATTTTAGCTACAGTAAAATAATAAACGCAGACACCGAACTCGTCAACAACAAAATGTCTATGCAGTCAAGCACAGAATAGAGCGTCAATTGTGTGCGAGTGTGCCGTGGATTAATAATGGCGTGTTCAGGTTTATTATTTACTCTATTCGACAATCAGCAAAAAAATCCTTCCGAATTTAAACTAGATTTAAATAGTTCACGTTTTTTTATTTAATATTCAATAGCAGCCCCCGAAACCGGGGGCCACGATTAAAAGTTACAATTAACCAAAAATCAGAAAGGAGATTGTTACACAGACCGCCGCAACCAACGTAATTGCACCGCCTGCTCGGGCGAAATCTTTAATTGTAAAGTATCCGGCCGAATAGGGGATAACATTGGTGGGGCTGGATGTTACTAGGATGAAGGCCAGCGAAGTGGCAATTGCTGCCGGTCCGGCCACCAACCAGGGGTTGAGACCCAGCTCCAATGACAGAGCAATCACTATCGGGATAATGATTAACCCCGTCACTGTATTGCTGGAGAAACAAATCTTCAGCAATTCAACGATTAAGACGACCACAAAAATTCGCACAGCCGGCGACAGTGCGCCGATATTAGATAAGGTGGCCCAAGCCAGCCAACGGGCAGCACCGGTCTCGAACATGCTCATGCCAATGGACAACCCGGCAGCGATGAGGACGATTGATCCCCAATCCACTGTCTTCTGGGCCTCCTTCCAGGTGAGAACACCGAGGCCCGGTAGAAACAGTAGGCAGGCGGCCAGTAATGCCACAACCTCCGTGGGCAGCGAGAAGCCAAGATAGGCATCCAAGAACGGATCAAAGAGCCATAGGGCGACGGCCAGCAGGAAAATGGCCAAGGTAGCCATCTCTTTTCGAGACAGCGCCCCCAACTCCCTCAGGTCACCTTTAATCTTATCCAGGGAAATAGGCAAGACTTCCACTTCCGGCGGAAATATACGCACCAGAGACAGCCAGGACAAGGGCAGAATCATCAGCGTTGCCGGTAAGCCTACAGCCATCCAGCGCAGGAAGTTGATATCCACTCCGGCCAAATCTCGCAGATATCCCATGGCAAGAATGTTGGCACCGTTGCCTACCGGAGTGGCGATCCCCCCCACAGCACAGCCCCAAGCGATTGAGATCAGGAGGCACTTACCAAAATTGCTCTCTAGGGGTTTCATGCCGGCGCCCTTGAGAATGCCCACCGCTACCGGCAGGAGCATGGCGGCAACGGCCATGTTGGTCACCCACATCGATAGAACCGCGCCGGTGGTAATAAAGGCAAGAATTACCCGGCGGGAGTTGAGGCCAATCCGGCTGAAAATCATCAAGGTCAGGCGGTTGGTCAATCCAGAACTAGTGAGGGCCGCAGATATAATCATTACAGCGATGAAGAATACGACAATCGTATTCCCAAAACCCATCTCAACCGCGCTGTTGAAACTCAAGGGTCCCATCAAGGGCAAAAGTAGCAATGCAATGAGGCCGGTTACCGGAAATGGAATCGCCTCGGTAACCCAGAGCACGATGGAAAATGCCAGGACCGCCAGCGAGGCTTTGCCCTCACGGGAGAGGGCAATCGCCTCGCCGTCCCTGACAATCGCACCCGGCTCCGGGAGAAAATAAATCACCAGCAGCAGAAGCGCTGCCAAAGCGACAAACAAATAGCGTTTGCAGTTTTGAGTCACAGTTTATACGCCTCCCGATGTTTACGCCAGCAGCTCTTTGAGCAGACGACCGATATCAAAAGGGGTGTCGGCAATGTGGGCACCATTTTCGGCGAGAATCTTTTGTTTGCTTTCAACTGAACCGGCCGTGCCTTCAACAATCGCACCGGCGTGGCCCATGGATACGCCCTGAGGGGCAGTCTTGCCACCGATTAAAGCGACGACCGGCTTTGTCATCTCCGGTATAAATTGGGCAGCCTGTTCTTCCATGTTGCCACCTAACTCACCAACGACAACAATCCCTTTGGTCTCTGGACAGCTCTCAAATTCCTTGAGCACCTCCACCGTAGTCGTGCCAATCAGCAAATCGCCTCCAATTCCAACAAAGTTGGAGATACCAAACCCAGCCTGAACAATCTGGAAACAAACCTCGTTACCGAGACTGCCACTGCGGGTAACTACCCCAATTGAACCGGGCTTAAACACATGGGGCAACCAGGATGGCATAATACCAATCAGGCTGTCGCCGGGAAACACCAGGCCCGGTGTGTTGGGACCGATGATCCGCGCCCCATTTTGCTCGGCGTAGGCCATTATTTTCATTGTATCGTGGACCGGAACTCCATCGGCCAAGACGACAATCAGCTTGATGCCGGCTTCAACCGCTTCAAAGACTGCGCTCTCCACCAGCCGGGGAGCGATGAACATAATCGATGCATCAATTTTGTGGGCAGAAACTGCTTCCTGGACAGAATCATAGACAGGAATGCCTTGGACTTCAGTGCCGCCCCGGCCCGGCGCCACGCCGGCGGGAACTTTGGTGCCATACTCCACCATTCTTTCCACCCAAAACCCGGCTTCCTTGCCGGTAATACCCTGAACAAGTACATTCATTCCTTTTGATAGCATATATTTACTCCCCCTTAGCCTTGTACGCGGCTGCTTTTTGGACTATGTCTCGGGCGGCCTCGTCTAATGTTGTATGGGGAGAGATGCCCAGGTAATCCTGAACCAGCTCCCGAGCTCGTTCTTCGCCTGTGCCCATTACCCGGAATACAATTGGAATATTGATGTCATTGGCTTTCATTCCCCGAATGATTCCTTCCACAATCACATCAGTCCTTGCATAGGCACCAAACAGGTTGACGAGAATTCCGTTCAAATCGGAGCGAGTGGACAACAGATAGTTCAAGGCCTCCTCTGAGCGCTTGTAGAGCTCACCGCCCACTTCCAGGAAGTTGGCGGGCTCGCCACCCATGTGGGAAACCATGTCCATGGTCATCATCGTATTACCAGCGCCATTGGCGAGGATGCCGATATCGCCGTCGAGTCCGACATAGCGCATGCCTTCTTCCTGCTCTGCTCCCATCAGTTTGACGCCACCACCGTTGGCATCCAGAATCATCTTGCCGTCAGCGGCCAGTAGTTTGCCATCGCCGGTGAGCACCAACGGATTGATTTCCACCAGTTCGCTCTCATAGCGGGTAAATAGTTTATATAAGTTCACGGCAATTCCTGACAGCTGCCGCAGGATTGTACCGCTGAAACCTGCCTGCTGAAATAAAACCAACGCGTGATGGGGATAGAGACCCGTGAGCGGATTAATCCAGTATTTCTGAATCGCCTCGGGATTGGAGTCAGCCAATTCCTCGATGTCCATGCCGCCAGCAGCAGACACAATCAGCACCGGCTTCTTGGCTGCCCGGTCCATTGTGATGGACAGATAAATTTCTTGCTTGATGTCCAGTTTCTCTTCAATCAGCAAACGCTCAACCGGTTCACCCTTGATGTCCATGGCCAACAGAGCAGCAGTGCGCTCCCGGACCTCTTCGACATCATCGGCAAACTTTATTCCGCCCGCTTTTCCCCGGCCCCCAGTGAGGACCTGGGACTTAAGAACTACAGGGTAACCTACTTCCGCCGCAGCTGTAACCGCTTCTTCGACAGTAGTTGCCGGCCGGCCGACGGGCGTGGTCAGCCCGGCGGCGGCAAACAACTCTTTGGCTTGATATTCAAATAAGCGCATCGCTCTAAACCCTTTCAATTCCGGCGGCGTTGAGTATTTCTACGTATTCCTCATCAGTGAGTGGACCGTTCTTCTCGACCGCACGGTTTTTTACTGCCTGCACCAACTCGGCAATCACTTCATCGGTCGGCTTGGCGAAGCCCAGTTCATCCAGCTTCCAAATTACATTGGCCTTGCCGGATTTCTTGCCCAGGACAATTTTATGGCTGCGGCCAAATACTTCTGGCTGCACAGGTTCGACAGTATGGGGGTTCTTCATCAGGGCAGCGGTGGGAATTCCTGCTTCCCAGGTGTAGATTCCATCACCGGATACCGGCTTGTTGGGCGGGAACTGCCATTTGGACATTTGCTGCACTTCTTTAGCTACTTCGTAGAGAGCCTTGAAATCGATTCCAGTCTCGCAACCATAGAGCAATTGGGCCGCTACCGCCAATTCTTCGGTGGGAGCGTTGCCTGCCCGCTGACCAAGGCCGTTGAGGGTGCTGGCGATAGAGTTGGCGCCAGCCTCTACTGCAGTCAGTGAGTTGGCAACTGCCAAGCCCATATCATTATGGCAGTGAACTTCCAGGGGAATATCGCCAATCCAACCCTTAACCTGCTGGGCCAGGAAGCGCATGCCTGTGGGATTTATACAGCCGTTGGTATCTACTAACGATACACGATCGACAATCCCCTCGGTTACTGCAGACTTCAACAGCTTCTCCATGAACCCATAGCGACCGCGGGTACTGTCAATCATGAACAGATAGGCATACAGTCCCTTTTCCTTGGCAAGATAGAGGGCATCAAGGGTTTTCTTGATTACCTGCTCTTCCTCCCAACCAAACTGGTATTTGAGTCGGGGATAGGATGCGGGCAATTCGATGATTGCGCCCCATACGCCCAGTTTATGAGCCAGCTCAATATCGCCGACGGTGGCCCGGGAAAGAACAGTAATTTTCGCATCCAGTCCTTCCTGAACAATCGCCTCGATTGTCTTCTGGTCAGCCTCGGATACAGCGGGAAATCCGGCTTCGATGTACTGAACACCGGCCTTGTCCAACAGTCGGGCAATGTGAAGCTTGTCTGCTTTGTTAAAGGCGACGCCCGCTGCCTGCTCACCGTCCCGGAGGGTGGAATCGTGAAATTCCACCTTCCGGCCGGCTGTATTCAATTCATTTTCCTGAACGAAGTTATACTGGCTAACCCACCACTTATCGTTTACCCAGGGACCTCTTTCCAGATCCAGGGTGTCATGAATCTTAACCATTGTTGACCTCCTCGCGCTTATAGTTCCACTAGCAGTTTTTCAATCCGTTTAAAAGCCTCATCGATTTGTTCGGCTGGCGACAACAGGGAGATACGCAGATGCCCTTCAGCTGCTTCGCCAAAAGCTGTGCCCGGGAATACCAGGACGTTAGCCTTCCGAAGGATCAGCATCGCCAACTCCAGAGAGGTCATGCCGTATTTCTCGATATTGGGATAAATGTAGAAGCTACCACCCGGTTCACAGTAATCCATGCCTAGCTTGTCCAACCATTTCATGGCCAGACGCCGGCGCTCATCGTAGATTTTGGTCGTCTCACGAACACAATCCTGGGGGCCGGTTAAGGCCGCCACCGCAGCCTGTTGCGACAGAGCAGGAGCGCAGATTGTGAATGAGTATTTGATGTCGAGCATCTTTGAGCAAATAAACTCCGGCGCAATCAGGTAGCCAATTCGCCAGCCGGTCATGGAGTAGGTTTTGGAAATCCCGCCGATTGTAATTACCCGATCACGAACTTCGGGGAAGACTGCAATGTTACAGTAGTCAACATTGTCGAAGATAATCCCGCCGTAAATCTCGTCAAATATAACTAGGATATCGCGCTTATTGGCAATCTCCATTACCTGCCTCAGACTCTCGCGGCTGAGGATGCAGCCGGTGGGGTTGTTGGGGCTGATTAAGAGCAGCGCTTTTGTGCGGGGAGTTATCAGCTTATCCAGCTTCTCCGGGTCAATCTGAAAGTCATTTTCCATATCGGTGGGCAGGGAAACAATCTTGCCGCCCGCCATCTCAACCAATGTATCGTACGGAGTGTAGCGGGGCTCGGGGACAATGATCTCCTCGCCCGGGTTAAGCAAAGTGAACAGGGTGATGGCAATCGCTTCCTGGGCACCTGTTGTGACCATGACGTTCTTGTCTGGGTTGACAACGTGACCGGTGCGGCTCTGATAGTCATCGGCAATCGCCTTCCGCAGCTCCGGTATTCCTATCCACGGGGTATAATGGGTAGAAGGCTTGCCCAAATCCAAGGCCTCTTTGGCTGCGGCGATGATATGGGGCGGGGTCTCCAAGTCTGGGTCTCCCCGGCCAAGGCTGATTACATCCTTCATTTGCCGGGCCAGGGAGATCATCTTCACCCGGTGGCTGTCAGGGGTCTCCAGGACACGCTTGGCAACGAAGCGGCTGCCCATTTCGTTTTGAATTGTACTCATCTGTGTTCCTCCTCTCCCTAGCCGGGTTTAGAATCTTTCGGGGAAATCCTGCTTGGTGATTTCTACATCAACATCCTTGAGGCCGATTAAGAACTCGGCAAACAATTTGCTCATGCGCTCATAGATTTTTTCGCCCTTTTCACGGCTGGCCAACTGGGGATTCCCCATAACACCGCTCTCACTGTACTCATCCTGGTTGAAGGCCATGCGAATCGGGTATTTTTTATACTCAAAGCCAAACCCGGAACCGGAATCCTTGACACTGCCCTCGGGCAGATATTTTGGTGTTGTCGGCATTGTGCGCTTAAAGCGGTCAGTACGAACCAGCTCCGGACAAATCAGAAGCCCAGCGGAAGTCTCGATTTCACCGGCGTGCCAACCTGGCAACTCGTCGGGAGCGTCCAGAAGGTCTTCACACAGCTCAGCAAATACCTCGGTGTCGGCAGCGTAATTGATGGCCAAAGCACCGGTCTCGTAGCGAAGGGCCCGCACTACCCGGTCCAATGTGGGAGCATTGGAAGTATGACCGGTGGCAAAGACAACCTTCTTGAAGCCGTGGAAAATCAAGCTGCGGCCGATATCATACATCACGTTAAAGAAAGTCTCATCCCGCAGGGTGATTGTGCCGGGAGCATCTTTACGCATGTGGAAGGGAGCGTATCCAACCGGAATCAGGGGAGCAACAGGAACCTGGGCAATCTTTGCCGCTTCAATCGCTACATGATAGCCGGCGTAACAATCAATTCCAGTGGGCAGATGGGGACCATGCTGTTCGGTGCTGCCAACGGGGACAATAACCACATCGGTCTTTTTTAACCATTCCTGGACTTCCACCCAGGTCATATCAAAAATTCTCAACTCTTGCGCCTTTTTGTCTTTGTCTGTTGTGTTCATTACATTTCCTCCTGTTTTTTAGATTGTTCGGCTAGTGCCTTTAGTATTTTATCGGGAGTGGCCGGCAAGTCGTAAATCCGGACTCCGATTGCATCGTAAATCGCGTTGATAATTGCTGGGGCCGTGGGCAACTGGGTAGGCTCAGAAATCCCCTTGGCGCCAAACGGGCCTTTTTCTTCGGGTTCTTCGATAAAGTCGACGATAATTTCTCCCGGAGCATCCATTGCGGTAGGGATTGCATAATCCACGAAGGAGTTATTCAACACCCCTCCCTGCACCTTATCCTCGAGAATTTCTTCCATCAAAGCATAGCCCTGGCCCATGACCACACCGCCTTCCACCTGCCCCTCGACCATAATCGGGTTTAACACCCGGCCGCAATCGTGAACAGCGACGATTTTCAGCACATCCACCTCACCGGTTTCGGTATCTACCTCAACTTCCGCAATCTGGGTGGCATAAATATGGGTTTCAAACGGTTTTCCCTGGCCTGTTTCGGGGTCGAGACCGGTCAGAGCCGGGGTATAGGATTCGGCGACAATTATTGGCTTACCCAACTTCCGTTCACTGTGCCAGGCAGCCTCCTCCACAGTCATCGCCACCGTGGGATAGCCATCAAAAATAACCTTTCCCGCTTCCAGCTTCAGGTTTTCAGCGTTGGCAAGGCCGAGCTTGATTGCCGCTGACTCAAGGAGCATCTGCTTAGCGACCTCCGCCGCTTTCTTTACGGCATTGCCTGCCACATATGTCACCCGACTAGCACCGGTTCCGTGATCGTAAGGCGTGGTCTCAGTATCGGCGGTTACCATGCGAATTGACTTAAAGGAAATCTGGAGCACCTCGGCTATAATCTGGCTCAGGGCTGTGGTTGCCCCCTGCCCTTTATCCACCATCCCTACAAAGGCGGTCACACTCCCATCGTGATTGACCTTGAGAAAAGCTGAAGCAGGGTTGGGTTTGCCGGTGGAACCAATTGGATAAAACATTGTGCCAATGCCTTTACCTCTCTTCTTCACACGCGTCCCCTCCCTTTCCGCAGTAGTCAGCCAATTCAGCTGCCCGCCGCAGAGACTGGATTAGCGGCTTGCTCTGCAGCATCTGACCGGTGGGCATAGTACCGATATCGCCATATAAAGTCCGGAGACGATATTCAAGGGGGTCAAGGCCCAGCTTTTCCGCAATCGAATCGGTATGGGATTCGTAGGCAAAGCAGACTTGGGGCACACCAAAGCCCCGCATAGCACCGCCAACTGCGGCGTTGGTATAAACCAAAAAGGCATCAGTCTTGACATTGGCGATCTTGTACGGACCGGCCGCATGCACAGCCGCCTTGGTCAGGGTTTGGTTACCCAAGCCTACGTAGGCGCCGTTATCACTAATCAGGCGTATTTCTCGGGCCAGCAAAGTGCCGTCCTTCTTGACCCCTGTCTTGTATTTCATCAAATACGGATGCCTGAGGGTTGATACCTCGAACTCCTCTTCCCGGGTAAAAACCATACGCACCGGGCGCTTAGTCTTCATCGCCAAAAGTGCTACCCAGGGCTCAAGAGTTACCTCGTTTTTCCCGCCGAACCCGCCACCAACAGCCGGCGTTTTCATTTGATACTTATTCATCGGCAGCTTCAAAATTCGGGTGAGCTGGGTGGAGAAGGAGAAGGGACGGGATGTGGAAGTCCAAATAACAAGTTTGCCGTCGTTCTCCACCTCCGCCAAGGCGACATGGGGCTCGATATGACAGTGCTCATTCTTGGGGGTATAAAAATTCTCTTCTATAATCAGATCCGATTGGGCGAAACCTGCCTCCACATCTCCGGACCTGATTTTGATATGGGCAGCGATATTGCTATCCCCGTGAACCAGTGGCGCATCTTCGGCCATAGCAGCTACCGGATCCAACACCGGCTTCAGGGGCTTATATTCAACTTTTATTAGTTTCAGTGCTTTCTTGGCAATCTCCAAGGTATCAGCTGCGACAACGGCCAGGGCATCGCCCTTAACTCGCACTTTGTCGTCTGCCAAAACAGGCTGATCTTTGTGCGAGAGCCCGTAACGATTGACCGGCACATCCTTATGGGTAATTATCCCCCGAACGCCGGCTAGCTTTTCTGCCTGGGTTGTGTCAATGCTGAGGATTTCAGCATGGGAGTGCTCGCTGTACAGGGCCTTGGCGTGGAGCATTCCCGGACGATACAAGTCCTCGCCATAGATTATCTTGCCCGTAACCTGCTGCTCTGCGTCATGCCTGGGAATCCTTTTGCCGATTATGTGGTAGCTCATTCAGACACCTCCCCGCGCATTTCCCGGGCCGCCGCCTTGATGGCCCGAATCATCTTGACATACCCCGAACACCGACACAGGTGGCCGGAGATCGCCAGACGAATTTCTTGCTCGCTGGGGTCGGGGTTCTTGGCCAGGAGCGCTTTTGCAGTCAACAGAATGCCGGCGCCGCAAAATCCACACTGGAGGGCGCCTTCGCGCACAAATGCCTTCTGCAGTGGATGCAGATCATCAGCACTTCCCAACCCTTCCACAGTCATAATCTCTTTGCCGTCCGCCCGGGCAGCAGGATAAATGCAGGAGTTTACCGGCACCCCGTCCACCAGGACAGTACAGGCGCCACATTCACCGTTTTCACAGCCACGTTTGGTGCCTGTCAATTGCAGACGCTCCCGGATCATATCCAGCAACAATTCCCTACCGGTTACTTCCACATCCATGGGTTCACCATTGATTGTGAACTTAATTAGCATCCTGCTTCACCCCGCTTTCTCCTGCACGCTTGATGCTCAGCGTAACAGCGCGTTTTAGAAGCACCCGGGCAAGGTTTTGCCGATATTCCTTGGTTGCCGGAAGGCTGGTCCGCGGTTTAATCTCTGTTTCCATTATTGTTACCGCCTCGGCCTCTGTTTCAGAGTTCCATTGTTTTCCCTGTAGAAACGCTTCTGTCTTGGTCAACCGCAGGGGAACCGGCGCGGCGGTGCCCATGGCAAGTCGACAACTGCTAATCGCACCAAACTGGGAATCCAGGCTGAGGGCAACTCCGATATTCATAATGCATAACCGCATCGCTTTCCGTTTACCAAACTTTATAAACGCAGAACCAAATTCCTCTGGCGGCAGAGCAAAACGAATTTCGGTCAAAAGCTCATCCGGACGCAGATCTATTTTCCGTGGGGCCAAAAAGAACTCGTCAGCAGGAACAATTCTTTCGCCCTCGGACCCGGAAAGAATAAACTCTGCTCCCAGCACCAGCAGGGGGATGGCCACATCGGCGGAAGGAAGCCCTGTACAAACGTTGCCACCGATGGTCCCCATATTTCGGGTCTGCAAGCCCCCGACCTCCTGGGCAGACTCACTAAGAACCTGGAATTGCTCTTTGAGTACCGGATGCTCAACAATCGAGGTTAGGTCAGTCATTGCACCAATCGACACACCCTGATCGGTTACAAGGATCTTATCAAGACCAAGCCGGGAAATATCCAACAGCGTTTGCGGCGTCTCCTTGCCGTCCCGGACACGCACCATTAAGTCGGTGCCGCCGGCCAAAACTGCAGTAGTGTCCGGGTTACGGGCCAATACTGTCAGCGCTTCTTCCAGGGTTTTTGGACTTACATAACTGATTTCAGCCACTTATTTCACCTCTTCATCAACCCGGAGGGTGCCACCCCAGGCGAGATTGGTTTTGGGGATGTCTGTAAACTCCACTTTCACCCGCTCCGGCTTGGTCTGGGCAATCTCCGCCATCGAGGCAGTGATTGCCGCAGCCAGTTTCCGCTTCTGTTCCAGTGTCCTTCCTTCAACCCATTCAACTTTAATTGTCGGCACTACAAACACCCCCTTTTATTTAAGCCTCTTGGATTTTAGCTTTTTTTTGAGTGTAGAAGGTTAGAGCGTAAGCAACGGCCAGCAGTCCGGCGCCAATCATGTCATTGATTGGGAAGAGCAGCAACAGCGAACCAGCAATCAACAGACCCCGTACCAGCCAGTTAGTGGTGCGCAACTGCAGACCCCGGGCCAACGAGTATACGGCAACCAGAGCAAGAATTGCAGTGTAAATGATTGTCGTAGTTTCACCCTGGGCAAGCAGCGCAGGCCGATAGACAAAGAGAAATGGAACCATGAAGCCAACGATTGCCAGTTTCACTGCTTTCCAACCCGTTTCCATCGGTGGCGCGTCGGCGATACCCGCTGCAGTGAAGGACGATATCGCTATTGGTGGCGTTATCGTGGATATACAAGCATAGTAGAGAACAAACAAATGGGCTTCGAGAATCGGGATGCCAATCTGGGTAAGGGCGGGAGCAACAACAGCCGCGGCAACAACATAGGCAGGAATCGTTGACATACCCATCCCCAAAAGCAAGCTGAGGATCATTGCGAAGAACAGAACAAAGAACAGCTCGCCGCCGGAAATCATAATTAAGAACCGGCCCAATTTGACGCCGACACCGGTCAGTGTGACAACACCGATGACGATACCGGCGGTCGCTGTAAGGGGCGCCAGTTTCATTGTTCCCACTGCACCGGCATAAAGACCATCGAGTATTTTTTTGATAATGACCTTGGGATTTCTAACCTTAACGGCGCCTAGAAGGACAACTGTAAAGATTGTGTAGACTGCCGCCATTGTTACCGAAGACTTTTGCACAAAGAGGAGATAGAGCAGAACCGCAATCGCCGACAGGAAGACAAATCCGTGCTTCAGCGAACCTTTTACTGACGGCAACTGATCCTTGGGCAGACCAACTAAATTGAGGTTTACCGCCTCGAAATCAACCATAAAGAAGATGGATATAAAGTAGAGCAGCGCCGGCAGTGCGGCCGCCACAATCAGGCTGCCGTAGTTGATACCAGTAAGCTCAATCATAACGAAGATTACTGTGCCCATAACTGGGGGCAGGAACTGTCCACCGGCTGAAGATACAGACTCCACCGCGCCAGCAAAGCTGGGCTTATAGCCGATATCTTTCATCATTGGAATTGTAAAGGAACCAGTCGTGGCAACGTTACCAGCAGCGTGGCCGGAGATTGTGCCAAACAGGGCGCTGGCCAAAACTGCGACTTTGCCCGGACCACCCCGTGTATGACCGCTGACCGCCATTGAGAACTTATTGAAAAATTCGGCAGCGCCAAAGGCCTTAAAGAAAGCGCCTAGAGTAATAAACAGAATCGCAAACGACGCTGAAGCCCTTAGGGTGGAGCCATAGACACCTTCAGTGCTGAAGATAAAACTTACGGTGCGGCCAAGGCTATAACCACGGTGTCCCAGCAATCCGGGAATATATTCACCCACAAACGGATAGGCCAGGGCAATCAGTGCCACCAAAGTAAAGGCCCAACCGGCCGTCCGACGGGATGCTTCGAGAATCAGGAAGATCAAGAGAATACCAAATACAATATCCAATTGGGTCGGCATCGAGCCCGCCCGGTAAATCAGACCCTGAAGCTCAACATGCAGATATACCAACACCGCCACACTGGCCAAAGCCAGGACTATGTCAAGGATGGCAGGACGGGTTTGCTGCAGCGTCTTTTCGTTTTTTGTTGCCGGCACCAGGGAAAAGACCATGACCAAGGCCAAGGTCAAGTGGGTGGCTCTGAATAACCAGGGATCTGTAGTAAATGCTGTTACCGAGAGGATGGTATAAAGAACCATCAGTACTCCGACGCAATAGATTATCGCCTTGGAGAGGCCTTGTAATTTTCGCATTTGTCGACAACCCTCACATTCTATGTGTTATTAGAGGGAGGAGGAGAGAAGCAGGGCCTCTCCCCTCACTACCAAGTTAATTAATCGATGGGCAATACTTCAGCGGGGAGTTCAAGTCCTAATTCTTCGTAGTACCTGTACGCGCCCGGATGCAGGGGAATCATGCCTAAACCAATATCCTCGGGATCGATTGTAGCAAATCCTTCGTATCCACTTGCCAATTGGTTTTTATTTTCATAAGTTGTCTTAACCATATCGTAGACGAAGTCTTCAGGCAGATCGCTGCTCGCAATCAGAATGCTGATTTCGCCTGCAGTAACAAAAGGTTCTTCGATGCCCTCGTAGATACCACCGTCCATAGTAACTTTGAACATATCAGTGTGTTCAAGGATAAATTCGTCGGTAAAATCACCAACACCGAAAACGTTCAAATCGTGTGACGCATTAAGTTCGATAATTGAGGGGTGGATACTACCCATAACTGCAGATGCATCCAGACCGCCGTCCCGCATCAAGTCGTTTGCTTCGCCAGGGCTGAGGTTGCTGATTCGATCAGGCGTTATGCCAGCCGCTTCTAAAACTCTCCGTGCCCAGGTATCTGTTCCGGAACCAGCGCGACTGAGGTTAATATGTTTACCTTCGAGATCTTCAATCGAACTAATGCCGGAGCTTTCAAGGGCAAAAAACTGCAAAACAAAGGAATCAAAGGTGAGAACAAGGCGAAGATCCTCCATCTTGGTGCCTTCTGCAAAACCAGTGCCCTCCAGGCCTTCCCGGGCCAAGTTAGGAGTAGTTGCTGAAATCTCCAACTCCCCGGTGTGAACCAGCTGAACATTTGCTACTGAACCGGCGGTGCCTTCCGGGGTAACATCCACATCAAGCTCATCACTGATTAAACTGCTCCAAATAGTAAGCTTATTGTAAGATGAGGAACCAACACTACTTGCGCCTAGCGAAAGCCGGGCCAGTCCGCCGTACTTAGCGTCCGGGTCGAGTTCTTCAGAACACCCTGCGACAGCTACCATTGCAACAACCAGCATAAGAGATAGGACAACTAAAGAATACCGCTTTTTCGACATAAGATTAAAATACCTCCCTGTAATGGTTTTCACATTATTTAATTGCAAAGAGTATGCCACACCCCGCAACCCGTAACTTCAGGGACAAGCTGCTCTTAAGCAACAAAAAACTGGGGCAGCTTACCCCAGTTACAAGGGAAAGCTGCCCCAGTTCACCCCATTCAATTTATTTTACCCTCCAGGGCACGTAACATAATCAGCCCCTTTTGTGTAATTACACTGCCTTTTCTACCCTGATGAACCTCGATGAACCCCCGCTGCGCGAGAACATCCAACTTGCGGCGCACAGTTTCCGGTGTTTCAGCAAAGCCAGAGCGATTCAATTGCTGAGTAAGACTGGTCCGCCCCATGCCAATACTGCCTCTGCGTCTTTGGGCCAACAGCCGCAGAATGGCCGCATACTCCTCCAATTCCTGCCCCTTAATCGCCCGGAGGAAATCGCTGATCTCACTTGCGCCCCCCTTGGTTGCCGTTGGCTTGGAGTAAAAATTCAGCAAGTCGACCGGTAAATCCTGAATCTCTACCTGGCGGCCCTCAACAGTGTACCATAGAGATTCGATTGTATTTTGCAGCTCACGTACATTGCCTGGCCACGAATATTGAACGAATAAATCTGCAACCTCGGTGGCGAGAAAGGAGTTGATATCCAGACTGGAATCCAGTCGTTCGAGGAAAGTTTCCGCCAAGAAAAGGATATCCCCTTTACGCTGACGCAACGGTGGGATATAGAGAGGAAAGGCATTAAGTCGATAGTATAAATCCTCCCGGAAAAACCCATCTTCAATCATTTGTTTGAGGTCCCTGTTGGTAGCGGCAATTACCCTCACATCGACGGGGATTATATTTTCGCTTCCGACACGGATAACCTCTCGCTCCTGCAGCACCCGCAGCAACCGCATCTGTACATCAAGGGAAATATCGCCGATTTCGTCCAAGAAAATTGTGCCGGTGTGGGCTTGCTCAAAAAACCCTGCCTTACCGCCCTTTCTGGCGCCGGTAAACGCCCCTTCTTCATAACCAAAAAGTTCACTCTCAAGAAGGTCTCGGGGTAAAGCTGCACAGTTAACCGCCACAAATGGCCCCTCCGCCCGGGGAGAGTAGTTGTGCACCGCACCGGCGAATAATTCTTTACCGGTGCCAGTTTCACCGATGATAAGCAAATTCGCGTTATTCTGGGCAATTTTCTTCCCCTTATTGATTAATTCAATAGCCTGGGGCGACCGGGTTTTTATATCGTCAAAATTATATTTGGCGACATGACCTTTTTTAATCACGTCAGCCCGCAGTTTATGTTCAAGCTTTCGAAAATCACCAAGCTTGTTCAGGCTGACAACCATACCCGAGTTGAGCGGAATTTTATTAACGATGTATTCCTGGCCGAAATGTTTTTCAATTGTATTCAATTCTTTTTTACCGCTTGCAAGCGTATTACCAATCTCTAAAGTTGGAATCAGGTCGGCGACTTTTTTCCCGCGAACGACACTTGCATCCAGGTCCAATTGCGCCCGGATTGCCTCATTAAAAATCTGAATCCGTCCCTCGGCGTCAACAGCGATAATCCCATCGCCAATGTTATTGATAATTGTCTCCATCAAATCATTAAGATCCTCAATTTCATTAAAGCTGGTGGATAACTTACCGCTGATTTCAATAACATCGCTGATATACCGAGCCGACAAACGGTTAGCCGAATTATCCAGCAGGTCCAGGCGCACCAATATCTCCATCATAGTCGAAAGGTCAATGGTCCGAACGCCAATATCAACCACGTTCTTTACCTCGGAGGGCACAGAGTCAGGTTCTGCGGGCGTAATCGCAGTATCAACCTCAGGAACGGGCGATAGCCCGGGATAAACCGGCACAAGTCGCAGGTTTTTAAACCCTAATGAATACAACAAAGAAACCAGTTCTTCAGCAGTCTCCCGCTGGTCATTAACCACCATGACCTTGGTCCCGGATCGAATTGAAAGGAGTTTATATATTTGAGAATAGTTTATTGAGCGCCTGGCTATCAGAACGTTCTCTAACCCTGGTTCTAAAAATGGCACCCGTCCCAGTAGAGATTGGGAAGACACAACTACCAAATCATGGTCAATAACTTTATGGGCATTGACAGGCATGGTGTCGATACAAAAACTAGTTATTCCCACCTTGTCGCCAATCAAATTTTCCAATTGAGCCGCCAATATCCGCCTATTATGCTCCCCTTTTGTTAGCAGGAGCAGATTTTTTCCTTTATACTTATGTTCTACTCGCTGTGTGGTCACTACATCCCCTCCTAGTTTAAGTCTAGCAAAAACACTTTAACTCATCAAAGGATTGAATTGCCAGAACAGACAAAATCCCCCGCCTTTTCTTGCGGGGGGATGCTCTTACTCCCTGAATATCAGGTTTATCGTTGTATTCGGCATCCTCGGCAATTGCCAGGTCATGGGTGACGACAATGATACAGTAGTTCTTATTGTGGGCCAGACGACGCAGGATTGACATGACCCGGTCGCCGTTGGCGGTATCTAGATTACCGGTGGGCTCGTCGGCCAGCAGCACCCGCGCCCCGCTGGAGAGGGCGCGGGCGATGGCCACCCGCTGCTGTTCCCCACCCGAGAGGTTGGCAAGATATCGCCGATACTTCTCTTTGGTGATGCCCACGGCCGCCAACAGCTCCTTTGCCCGTTCCTTGGCCTGAGCCAAGGGCACGCCGTTCAATTCCATGGGAAAGCAGACGTTTTCCAGCACCGTCAGCAACGGAAAGAGATGGTAGGCCTGAAAGATCATCGCCACCCGCTCCCGACGGTAGCGGTCGAGATCTAAGTCGGCCAAGTTCTCCTCACCGATGAAGAGCTTGCCCTCCCCGGGCTTATCCAGCCCGGCCATGAGGGAGAGCAGGGTGGTCTTGCCACTGCCCGAGGGGCCAATGACCGCTGAGAGGCTACCGCCTGCAAAATCACAGGTGACGCCCTGCAGCACGTCCCGATCCCCGTTCTTATACCGATAACCTACGTTTTCTAATCTGAGTCCAGACATGGTATCCCTCCTTATTCCTTGACCTGCAAGAGTTCCAAGGGCATGCGGTTGGTGACGGATATGGCACTGAAGAGAGCACCCGCCAGACTTCCGGCCAGGTAGAAGCCAGCCGAGAGCATGGCCGGACCCATGAGAACACCAGAAACGTCCTGGCGCAGGATGACCAAGGCGGCCAGACCCAAAATCAGGCCCACCATACATAGAGCTACCTGTTCCCAGCACAGCATGGCCCGGGCGCGGGCCTTGGTTGTGCCCAGGATCCGCAGGAGAGCGGCTGCCTTAGTGGCCTGGAAGATCAAGAGCACCGCTAGGCCCGCCGCGATGAGCACCGACACCGCCATGGTCACCGGGAAGAGCACCGCCATCAGTTGCAGGTTCTTCTCAAGCGGCTCCACAACATTGGCCAGTTCGCCATCCCAGAGGAGGTAGTGCAGGGGCACAGTGCCAGCGCCGGCGCTGAAGTCGGCGTGCATCTGGGCCCGGAATTCCGGGAGCTCCCGGTTCTTGGCCGGATCCAAGACGAATTCTGCCACAGAATAGAAGAGACCACCCTCCTCTACTTGCCTCAGTACCGAGAGGGGCAGCAGGATGGGCTCGGAGGCATCGCCCTTGACCGATCCCATGTACCAACCGGCAATAATATAACTGTCCATTGTCCCCTTAAAGGAGATCATGACCTCTTCTCCGGGGTGCAGCCCCAGTCGCGCCAGCAAGGACGCAGGCATCAACACCGGCGACGCTTCCTCTTCTGGCCAGTCCCGGGCAAAGAGACCCTCGTCCCAGCCATCTGCATATTCCACTGAGATGTTGCTGCCACTCTTGACGAAGAACTGCTCTGGTTGGTCGAAGGCACGCAGTGCGATCATCGTCTCGGTTCGTTCGCTGTCCCAGCCCTCGCCCATGAATGACGCCTGCCGTGCAATTGACCCTCCCTCCAAGTAGGCGCTTTCCACGAATCCACTCCTCAGAATAGCGTTCACCGTACGCTCCCCAATGAATCCGCCTAATGAAGGGCTCGAGGCCTGGGCCTTTACAATGGCCGCCTCCACCTGGGTGGTGCGATAGAGCCGGTCCAGTTCAGCCTCGTTTCGCTCCATGGTCCAGCTCATCCACCCCAAGGCCAGGGTAAAGCACAGGGCCACCGCCACTGTCAGGGCAGACTTGAGGCGGGCGCGGCGGATGTGCCTCAACACATAACGGGCGCCCTGGGCAAGGCCGAGCTTGGTAGCGCCAGCTGGGACCTGCCCCAGGCTGAAGGAGACAGTGGGCAAAGCAGGCAGCGACTCCTGGCCCTCCGTCGCAGGTAATTTCCCGACGTCCCCGGCATCAGCTACTGTCTTTCTTCTGGCTGCCGCCCGTCCCGCCACATCCTGCAGCAGTTCCAGGACGGGGCGATGGGCCGTCAGCACCGTTCCGGCATGGGTAAAGAGCAAGAGCAGAGCCAAAGCCCCGGCAGAAAGCCCGACAAGCCAGAGGGGCGAGAGTGCGGTGGAGGGGTCGATTCCCCTGGGTACTTGAAGAGAGGCCAGGGTGTCGGCGGCCTGGCCCAGTGCGTATAACCAGGCAGTGATCCCACCTACTAAGATACCGGCAGCTCCCACCAGAGCCATGGGTTGGAGCATTTGCCTGACGGCGACAAATTTCGGGACACCTAAGGAGCGAAGGATGGCAAAATTCCGTCGCTGCTGCCTCAGGTAGATGAAGGCTGCCAAAATCAAGGCCAGCACCAACACCAGAGCAAAAATCCCTGCACTCATGGCGGCAGATCGCTTTATTGGCCCGACGGAAGCATAAAAATTTTCCCAGTCGCCGGCATCCAGGAAGGTAGACCGCATACCCAGCTCTATCAACGCCTCCTCATTTTCTGCCTGGAAAGCTTCGATATCCCAGGGCGAACTGAGGACGAAACTGTAATATATTGCGCGGTTCCAATGCCAAGCATCATACTCAGCAGGCAGGCAAGAATCTGGGATATACATGAATAAGTTATACCCACCAGTAGAGGAGCCGAATACACCCACGATCTCGAACTCCTCGGTGTAAGTCTCATAATCCTGCCAGAGCCCCCAGTCATCCTGGCCGGGAATAATATAGCCATAAATGGGCTCCTTTAGATTCCTGAGCTCCAGCGTCAAGCTGTCTCCCAGCGCGAGACCGCGTAATTCAGCAAAATCTTGGTGCACCACGGCGACGCGGCAGCCTTCGATGTCGTCCGTTCTGTCCAGCCAGCGCCCTTGGGTCAGGTAGAATTCCCGGGCGGATTCTTGCACGGCGGGCATGACGCCCATGTCCTTAGTTCCAATTACATGCAGGGCGCGTTGGTTTTCCCTGATAGCCGTGATCTCTTCCCCCAATCCTACCAAGGCGGGATCGGAGAAGGCCGCATCTGTCCCGGGCACCACCGGCAACAGCCACAGTCCGTTGTCGTTAAGGGGCCTGAGGACGAGATTACTTGGTTCATGCGACAGTTCAGAGCGATACCAGGCCGTAAGCAAGTAGCGCTCCCCCACCTCAAGGGAAGCATAGGCTGTTTCTAAACCATCACCGTAATCTTCCGAAAGCCAGTCCACCTGGATGCGACTGCCCTCCCGGATATGCTCTGGGTAACCCGCCAGCACTTGATCCACTTGGAATGTGAGTATGTAGCCAGTAGGTTCAGTAGATTCAGTAGATATTTGGGACTTGGATCTCAATTCCCCGTAGGCCACCACAATATTGTTAAATAATGACATGTCGGGCCCGCCGCCTACATGTGCGTTATAGAGCCCTTGCAGGACCCCGGAGCAATGCCTGCGCCGGTCTTCTAAGGCTACATATTGGCTCTCGGCTACCAATTCCGCCCCTTCACTTAAGTCATCCCACTGACCGGCCCCTTCCAGGTAGCCGATGGTGCGGAAATAGCCGGCCAGGCGGTCGATCTCCCGGTCCACCACCAGGTATTCCACAGCCCGGGCGATAAAGGCGAAGGAAATTAGCCCCACTAGAAACAACAAAAAGAGAGTGCGCCCCCGTTGGCGCAAGGTGGACTGCCAGCAGATATTCCTAACCCTTACCCCTGTTCTTCTCATACTTACTTGCCCCCTTCGATATCTATGTTAAAGAGACAGTTAACAATATGTTCGTCCAAATTGCTAAAATTCCTGTTTAATTATGGAAAGTTTTTGGTATTCAAAACAATCTTACCCTTCAGGAGCACAAAGGAGAGCTACAATTACTGCAAGACTTTCAGTAATAGCTTATCCCGAGGAATTGCGCGGTTCATGGAATGACTTGATTTCGAGCAACTGGCGATAGATCATCGGGGCTTGCTTAATCAGCTTCTTTTGCCTTCGTTCTGCAAGTTACTACCTACATTCCCGGAATTTAAACGAGGGTTGATTCCACACCCAACGCAGTGTAGCGTGAATTCCCGTCCTTGCTGCTGCGCATGATTCGCCACACCCTGGGGGCAAGTAGCGGCCTAGACCAAAGCCTGCCATGCTGTCGAAGATTGTCGAAAAGTGCCCAGGGAACCTCCGTCCCCGGTGGGCAGTTCAATGGGAATCCATTGGGCACAAGTGGAACAGAACGTGAATAGGCTACAATCCAGAATTGCTAAGGCAACAGTTCAGGGAAACAAAAACCGAGTCAAAAGGCTACAGCTGACCAACTCCTTTTATGCGAAGGCCTATGCGGTCAAGAAAGTAACCTCAAATAAAGGGAAGAACACCTCTGGAATAGACAAAAAGCTTTGGTCAACTTCGGCCTCGAAAATGAAAGCAGCCTTATCACTGACGAATAAGATGTACAAAGCAAAACCCCTTAGGCGAGTTTACATTGAGAAAAAAGGCAAGAACAAGAAGCGACCGCTGGGAATCCCCACAATGTCTGACCGCGCAATGCAGACACTCTATGCACTTGCTCTTGAACCAGTTGCTGAATCCACTGCAGACAACGTCTCCTTCGGTTTTCGCAAAGGCAGAAGTGCAAAGGATGCCTGTGAACAGATATTTTGTGTGCTGGCGAGAAAGTGTTCTCCAACATGGATACTCGAAGGAGACATTAAGGGCTGTTTTGATAATATCAATCATGATTGGTTAAAACAGAACGTCCCCATGGATAAAAGGATAATGACACAATTCTTAGAATCAGGGTTTATTTACGAGGGCAATCTATTTCCTACGAGTAGCGGCTCACCTCAAGGAGGAGCTATCTCAAGTCTATATGCAAACATCACCTTGGATGGTCTCGAAAAGTTAATTCAAGATAAGTACCACAGAAACTCAAGAGGAAAAATTAAGAACCATTTCCGAGCAAAAACTAAGGTGAATTTGGTGCGATACGCAGACGACTTTATCATCACCGCAAACACAAAAGAAACAGCAGAAGAGATTAAGGAGATTGTAAGCCAGTTCCTTAATACCAGGGGTCTTACGCTATCTGAAGAGAAAACCAGAATAACGCATATAGATGACGGTTTTGATTTCCTCGGATGGACATTTCGGAAATTCAAGGGGAAGCTCATCGTCAAACCATCAAAGGATTCAATAAAAACCCTTTTAAAGAAATGCTCCACCATTATTCTGAAAGAAGGAAAAGCTAGTAGTCAATCCGACCTTATCCGCAGGCTAAATCAAGTGATTAGAGGATGGTCTAACTATCACAAACATGTTGTGGCTAGCAAGGC